>DAIMZG010000011.1:0-9579 GCA_036734065.1 Catalimonadaceae bacterium | reverse complement strand
AAGACGCACGGCCGTGCGGGGAGGAGACGCACGGCGGTGCGGGGAGGAGACGCACAGCGGTGCGGGCAGGAGACGCACAGCGGTGCGGGTAGGAGACGCACGGCGGTGCGTCTCTACGGGGTGTAATATTTATTTGCACATTTCCACACCCACATTAGCTAATCGTCCAATTGACATACCTGGTAGCTGTATTCCAGTTGGGCGGGCTTGCGGGGGTCGGCGATTTCGGCCGTAAGCAGCAGTTGTTCGGTGCGGGCGGGCACCTCGAAGCGGCGCGTTTGGGCGGGGCTGAGTCGTAGGTTCTGAGGTTTGACGCGCAGTGTAATCACGACGGGTGTGGGCAGGCCGTTGCGCGCCAGCAATTGGCGGCCGCCGTCGGTGTTGCGCTCGACAATCTCGACCTGGTTGTTGTCGGGAGGAGGGGCCACGGCCGACTTGCCGCTGGCTTCGGAGCGGGTAGGCGACGGGGGAGGCGCGAAGGGAGGCTGGCCAGGGTGGTAGGCGTGGTATTTTTCGCGTTCCCGGAGCGTGACGGCCCGGCCGTCAGCCCGCAAGAAACGGGCGGGGATGGTCTGGGTAGCCATGGGCAGCACCCGGCTGATCTCGACGTGCAGGTGCGGCCCCTGCGACCAGCCCGTGTTGCCGCTGTAGGCAATCACCTCGCCCGCCTCCACACGTTCACCCACGCGGCGCGCCAGTCCGTTTTTGCGCAGGTGCGAATAGGCCGCGAAGGTGCCGTCCGGGTGGTAAATCAACACGTAGTTGCCATCGGTGGCGAAGCGGGGCTGGGCGCCGCCCCGGTCCGAGTTGGTCTTGGCCTCGATGATCACCCCGTCGCGCATGGCCATTACGGGCGTGCCGACGGGCATATCGAAGTCGAGGGCGTATTTCCCCCGGTGCGAGTAGTCGCCCATGTACCCCTGCGAAACCAAATGCGCCGTGCCGTGGGCAAAGGGCAGCAAATAGACGTGCTGGGTGTCGGGCACTAGTGCGGGGTCGCCGATTTCTAAGGCGTATTGGGCCTGGTAGCTGGAGCCCCGGCCCGACTGGGCGGGTTTCAGCCGCAGGAGCACGACTTCGACGTCGTCGGGGGCCAGCACGGCGTGGTGGGGCAGGGGCTGATCGGCTTGGTAGTTGGTCAGTTCCGCAAAGCTGATGCGCACCTGGTAGGGGCAATGCCCCGGATTGCGGGCCAGCAGCGTGACCTGGCCGGTCTGCTCGTCCTGGAGGCTGCGCAACTGCACGGGGTTGCGCACTTGCTGGGCCAAGGCGCCGTACACAATCAGCCACCCCAGCCAGGTCAGAGACAAAAACTTCATGTCTAGCTAACGCTCGTTGGCGGCAATCTGTCCGTCCGACATAAAAAAAGCCTCCCGGCAGGGGAGGCTTCTTCATTAATGAATAGTGTAGATGTGTGCGCGTGAAGCTACACCCCGAAACTCTCGCCGCAACCGCAGGTACGCATGGCGTTGGGGTTGATAAACTGAAAACCCTTGCCGTTGAGGCCGTCGGTGAAGTCGAGGGTGGTGCCCAGGAGGTAGAGCAGGCTTTTTTTGTCCACCAGAATGCGGATGCCCTTGTCTTCGAAAGCTTGGTCGCTGGGTTCAACCTTGGCGTCGAAGTTCAGGTCGTACATCAGTCCTGAGCAACCGCCGCCTTTCACTGACACCCGCAGGTTGTGGTTGTCGGCGAAGCCCTCCGTCTGGCGCAGGGCAACAATTTTATCTTTGGCTTTTTCGGTAACGCTGATCATGGCGGGGTATTTATGTGAGAAACCGCCGGAGCGGTGCTTATTTAGACCTATTCTACAAAAGAAGGAAAAATCTGGTATAGAAACCGCAACGTTTTCAAAAAAGTTTTTGGCCTTCGATGTAGGCTTGTGCCTGCGCATCGGTCAATCCGTTTCCTTTCTTGGCCAAAGCATTCACCAAAAGACCCGACCTTGCGTCCGGAACGTTTTTGCTTACTCCCTAATCTTGTACACCATGCGTAAAGTAGAACACATCGGCATTGCCGTCCGCTCCCTGATTGAAGCCAATGCGCGCTTTGCCCGCCTGTTTGGGCAACCCCCCTACAAAACCGAAACCGTGCTCACCGAAGGCGTAAGCACCGCCTTTTTCCGGGTGGGCGAGACCAAAATCGAACTGCTCGAGTCCACCGATCCGGACGGCCCGGTGGCCAAATTTCTGGCCCGGCGTGGCGAGGGCATTCACCACATCGCCTACGACGTGGCCGACATCCGCGCCGAAATGCAGCGCCTGGCCGCCGAGGGCTTCACCCTGCTGAGTGCCGAGCCCAAACCGGGGGCCGACAACAAACTTGTCTGCTTCTTGCACCCCAAAGACACCCACGGCGTGCTGATCGAGCTTTGCCAGGAACGGCCTACGGCTGACCAAGAGCCCGGTAGAGCAGCCCTTCCTTGAGGGCGTAGCGCGAGGTGCGCAACTCGGGGAGGTCGTAGCGGTCGAGCAGGAAGCGGATCAGGCAGACGGCCACCACGATCATGTCGGCGCGCATGGCGATCATGCCCGGCATGGCCAGGCGCGCGGCGCGGTCGTGGGCGAGCAAGTCGCGGCAAAGCCGACGAAAGTCGGGCAGGGGCAGGGCAAACTCGGTGGCCTGCGGGTCGGCCGTTTGTCCCGTGCGGGCCAGGTACATCTCGACGAGCGTATCGAAGGTGCCCGAGGCGCCCACCAGCCGCACGGGGGCGTATTGGTGGACGGCGTTGGTGAGGGGCAGCAGCGTTTCTTCCAGAAAAAAATCGAGCCGCTCGACGGCAGCGGGTGCGATGGGGTCTTCGTTCATAAACCGATCCATCAGCCGCTGGCCGCCGATCTCGAAGCTGCTTTTCCAGAACAGCCGGTCGGCGTTGGCGAGCATCAGCTCGACGCTGCCGCCGCCGATGTCCACCAGCAACGACGTGTCCGGGCCGAGGGCTACGCCCCGGCGCATGCCTTCGTAGATCAGCGTGGCTTCCTCTTCGCCCGAGATCACCTGCACGCGCAGCCCGGTGGACTCGTACACCCGCCGGACAAATTCTTGTTGGTTGTGGGCGCTGCGCACGGCGCTGGTGGCCGTCGTGAGCACCCGCGCTTCGGGCACGCCGTAGGCGGCGAGCGTCGCCCGAAAGCCTCCGAGGGTAGCCAGGGCGCGTGCGATGGCCGGCTCGGCCAGGTAGCCTTGGCTGATGCCGCCCTGCCCGAGCTTGACGGGAATTTTGGTCTGGTAGCGCACCTGCGGGGGCGCGTCGGGCGTGGCCTCGGCAATGAGCAAATGAAAGGTATTGGTGCCCATGTCAATGATGGCCAGCAGTGGGGAGGGGTTCATCGGTTGCGATCAGTCAGTGAAGTTGCCCAAAAGTACGGCCCCGTGGGGCACAAGGGCGAAAATCGGCGCGGAAACCGCCATATTGATTTTTCTCTATATTTGATCTGACCAAAACCAACCGTTATCCTTCCCGATGCCAAACGATACCTCCGGAACATCCGATACCAACCAAACCGAAGATAAAAAGCCGCTACAGGTACTGGCCCGCAAAAACCAAGAGGCCCTGCTAGGCGGTGGCGCCGACCGGGTTGCCGCCCAGCACCAAAAAGGCAAACTGACGGCCCGCGAGCGCATTGACCTGCTGCTGGACCCCGACTCGTTCGAGGAAATCGGCAAGTTTGTGATGCACCGTTGCAAAGACTTCGGCATGGACAACCAATATTACCTCGGCGACGGCGTCGTGACGGGCTACGGCACCGTCAACGGGCGGCTGGTGTACGTTTTCTCGCAGGACTTTACGGTGTTTGGCGGCTCGCTCTCCGAGGCCCACGCCGAAAAGGTGGTCAAGCTGATGGACCTGGCCATGAAAAACGGGGCGCCCATCATCGGCCTCAACGATTCGGGCGGGGCGCGCATCCAGGAGGGGGTGGTGTCGCTGGCGGGCTACGCCGACATTTTCTACCGCAACACGCTGGCGTCGGGGGTTATCCCCCAAATCTCGGCCATCATGGGCCCTTGCGCGGGCGGGGCGGTCTATTCGCCGGCCATCACAGATTTTGTATTGATGGTCGAAAATACGTCCTACATGTTCGTCACGGGTCCCAATGTGGTCAAGACCGTGACGCACGAACACGTGACGGCCGAAGAGTTGGGCGGGGCCAGTGCCCACAGCACCAAGAGCGGCGTCACGCACTTTGCCTGCGCCAACGAGTTGGCCTGCCTCGAGCACGTCAAGCGGCTGCTGAGTTACTTGCCCCAAAATTGTGAGGAGGAGGCCCCGATGCTGGCCTACCAAACGGGGGACGAGATCCGGCCTGCCCTCAACGACCTGATCCCCGAAAACCCCAACCAGCCCTACGACATGCGCGACGTGGTGACGGGCGTGCTCGACGCCGACTCGTTTCTGGAAGTGCACAAGGACTTTGCCGAGAACATCATCGTCGGTTTTGGGCGGCTGGGTGGCCGCAGCATCGGCATCGTGGGCAACCAGCCCGCCGTGCTAGCGGGGGTGCTCGACATCAAGGCCAGCACCAAGGCGGCCCGTTTTGTGCGTTTCTGCGACAGCTTCAACATCCCGCTGCTGGTGTTCGAAGACGTGCCCGGCTTTTTGCCAGGCACCGACCAGGAGTGGAACGGCATCATCGCCAACGGGGCCAAGCTGCTCTACGCATTTTGCGAAGCCACTGTGCCGCGCATCACCGTCATCACGCGCAAGGCCTACGGCGGTGCCTACGACGTGATGAACTCCAAGCACATTGGGGCCGACATGAACTACGCCTGGCCCACGGCCGAGATCGCCGTGATGGGGGCCAAGGGCGCGGCCGAGATCATCTTCCGCCGCGAGATCATGGAAGCCGCCGACCCCGAGGCCAAGCTGCAAGAGAAAATTGACGAGTACATCCGCAAGTTTGCCACGCCCTACCGGGCGGCGCACCGGGGCTACATTGACGAGGTGATCTTGCCCGAGGCCACGCGCCTCAAGCTGATCCGGGCCTTCAAGATGCTGGAAAACAAAGCCGCCACCCTGCCCCGCAAGAAGCACGGTAACATTCCGCTTTGAGAAAATGCCGCATGGCATCCCGTGCGGGTGCATAGCTCGTGACCGTGCGGGGTGCTGGCGCGGGCGTTTTCCATTTCCATTGGGACATTAAGAGTGGTGTCCCCCTAGTGTAGTGGTTTGTCTGTAAGACGGCACCGAACCTCTCCGGTCCGGCCACGCTGCATCAAGGCGTGACCCTCATTTACACGTACGCAACTTGTGCTACTCCCCAAGCCCGCATCGGTTAAAGATAATTTGAACTTTAAGTAGGAAAAATTTTTCAATTCTAGAAAAAGTACGGAGATTAGCCACAGTCAATAAGGAAATAAATGCTAGGGGGGTGTTTATGGTGAGGTTGGCGGTAATTAAGACAGACTTCGTACCATGATAATCACAATCGTACTTTTAATTCTCGGACTTATAATTTTCCTGATTATTATCAAGAGCAGCAGTAGCAAAGGAAATAATGCTCAGGGCAACAATGACACTTACAAGATTAATGTAAGCTTTCCGCATCCTGAGAGAACCAATGACTACAAATTCTTCAAGTTTATTGAGTCTACCTCAGTAGTGGTTCTTGAACCATTGTTGACGGAAATCAAGAAACAGGGAATGAAGTTGAAACCAGAATATGAAAAAGCGATTCTACAAAAACTAAAAGTTGGTGAATTTAAAAATCCTCATGATTTCAAATCTTATTATGGAACTGATTTTGATTTAATTGGGGTGCAGTTCGTAAAAGGAACAGATAGCTTGTTGAGTGCATTTCAAATTGGTGTTTGTTTTATTATAGATGAA
The DNA here is from genome assembly GCA_036734065.1 of Catalimonadaceae bacterium. GTDB lineage: Bacteria > Bacteroidota > Bacteroidia > Cytophagales > Flexibacteraceae > DAIMZG01. The sequence goes on along the minus strand of DAIMZG010000011.1, from coordinate 3,755 downwards.
AAAGTAGCTGATTCAAGGACATATGAATTTTGTCCACCTCTAAAAATCACAAAAACAAAAAAATTTAGAGAAACATTAAAATCGTTTGGGTTTCGCTTTGAAATGATTGATTCCATTTCCTTCAATGATATTTGGGATACATTTGAATTGAAAGTTTTTTTTAAATCAAACCTGATAGTCTTTTGGGATGATGAAGTCCAAATTTTAAATCAACTTTTGTCTAACAGTAAAATTTCCGATTACAATATTAAGTATGTTAAAATACGAGAAGTAGCAATTGATAATAATCTTCCTGGTCTAATTGATTCATTATTAGAACATTTCAAATCGGATTTGACACTAAAAGACGATTTGTCATTGATTGTTGCCAGTTTGGCATTGGATATAAAAGAACACGGGATTGATATTGGAAAATATATTCACAGACTAAATTCAAATATTAAGACCGATAAACCTAAAATTACAAAAGTAAAGGCACAAAACAATTCATCAGATTTCGTAGCCATTGATGTTGAAACTGCGCAGGGAAAAAGGTGGAGTATTTGCCAAATTGGCATAACAGAGGTAATGGGTGGAGAAATAATAGAAACAATTACAGAACTGGTTCAGCCTCCTGATAATAAATACCTGAAAAGCAATATTCATGTTCACGGGATAACCCCTGAAATGACAGAAAACAAACCAGCTTTTCCAGAAGTATGGGAAAAAATCTATAAACGGATTGAAAACAAGAAACTGATTGCTCATAACGCAGATTTTGATATTGACTGCCTAAAGCAAACTCTAAATTATTACAATATAGATGCCCCTTATTTTGATTATTATTGTACTTTTAAGGGCTCTGGCATGAGATTAGATGAAGCATGTGAGGCGTATAGTGTGGAACTAAGCCAACACCATGATGCAGGTTGTGATTCGGAAGCTTGCGCAAAAATATATTTAAAACTACAAAATGGAGAGATACCTAATAAGATCATCAGAAAAACAACTCCTAAAGTGAGATTTAATCAAACCCCAAAGGGATATGACAGATTGCAGGGTGATATATTAAAACCAGATTTAAGAAATGCAGACATAGACAGTCCATTTTATAATAAAAAAGTAGTATTTACTGGAGTACTAGAGAATATTAGTAGACAAAATGCAGCAGAAATTGTTAAAAAAATGGGAGCCGATATTGATGCAGGAATTACGAAAAGAACTGATTATGTGATAGTAGGGCTTGACCCCGGGCCATCAAAAATGAATAAAATGATCAAATACAATAATGATGGTTGCAACATTAAAGTTTTATACGAGAAAGAATTTTTAAATATGATCGAGATAAATTAACCGACGCTAAATGGAATGAATACAAAAAAAGGCGACCTCCGCAGAGGTCGCCTTCGATGGGGGACGGGCGGGGCCTAAGCCTTCACCTGCTTGACCACCGCCTCGAAGGCGGCGGGGTGGTGCATGGCCAAGTCGGCCAGCACTTTGCGGTTGAGTTGGATATCGGCCTTTTTGAGGGCACCCATCAACTGCGAATAGGATACGCCGTGCAGGCGGGCACCGGCATTGATGCGCTGAATCCAGAGGGCGCGGAAGTCGCGCTTTTTCTGCTTGCGATCCCGGTAGGCGTACACCATGGCCTTTTCAACGGCGTTCTTGGCGACGGTCCACACGTTTTTGCGACGGCCATAGTACCCCTTGGCCATCTTGAGGATTTTCTTACGACGGGCCCGCGAGGCCACGTGGTTTACTGATCTGGGCATTGTTTACTGTTTTTTGACAGGAGGCGACGGCCGTCAGGCGCGTGCTTTAGGCCCACTGTCGGGTGAAACTTAGAACCTGCTCGGCCGTCGTCAGACGTTGAGCATGCGCTTTACGTTGGCCTCGTCGGCCTTACTTACGAGTCCCGTTTGGGTGAGGCGATGCTTCCGCTTGTTCGACTTCTTGGTCAGGATGTGACTTTTGAAGGCGTGCTTCCGCTTCACTTTGCCCGTACCAGTCAGGCTGAAGCGCTTCTTGGCGCCCGACTTGGTCTTCATCTTTGGCATGATCTGATTATTAACAATTAAACTACTTACTTTTCTTGGCTTCTTTCTTGGGAGAAAGCATCAGGTACATCCGCTTACCCTCAAGTTTGGGTAGCTGATCCACCTTGGCGTGGTCTTCGAGGGCCTGGGCAAAGCGCAGCAGCAGCACTTCACCGCGGTCTTTGAACACGATCGAACGGCCCGCAAAGTGGACGTAGGCCTTCACTTTGGCCCCCTCCTTGAGGAAGCCTTCGGCGTGCCGGAGTTTGAAATCGAAGTCGTGGTCGTCGGTGTTGGGCCCGAAACGGACTTCTTTCATCACCACGCGCTGGGCGTTGGCTTTGAGTTCTTTCTGCTTCTTTTTTTGGTCGTATTTAAACTTGGCATAGTCAATAATACGACAAACGGGCGGAGCGGCCGTCGGCGCAATCTCCACCAAATCCAGCTCCTGCTCTTCGGCCATAGCCATGGCTTTGCGCGTGCTGTAAATGCCTACTTCGACATTTTCTCCCACCAAACGTACTTCGGGCACCCTGATCCGCTCATTGACGCGGTAGGGTTCTTCTACCCTGCCCCGGCGATCCGGTGCTCTTCTCGGTCTATTGATAGCTCCCTCCTTTTCTAAAATAGGCTGCAAATTTCGCAAAAATTTACTAAAAAACCGTATGACATCGTTTTTTTGATAAACAATGCCTCTTGTCCCATACGGGCCTCAGACGGCTGCGTTACTAGGTTCGAGGGCCTGGGCCATTTCTTGCTGAAAATGGTGCACAAACGCATCGAAGTCCATGCTGCCCACATCGCCCGTGCCGTGGCGACGTACGGACACTTGCCGCTGGGCAGCTTCTTTTTCGCCCACAATGAGCATATATGGGATTTTGCTCACCTCCGCATCGCGAATCTTACGCCCGATTTTCTCGTCGCGAACGTCGAGGGGGCCGCGGATATCGTGAGCAGCCAGCAGGCGGTGTACCTCTTCGGCGTAGTCGTTGAAGCGCTCGGAGAGGGGCAGCACCGTCACCTGCTCGGGCGAGAGCCAGATGGGAAAATTGCCGCCGCAGTGCTCGATGAGCACGGCCACAAAACGTTCCATCGAGCCGAAGGGCGCCCGGTGGATCATCACGGGGCGGTGACGCTGGTTGTCGCGCCCGATGTACTCGAGCTCGAAGCGCTCCGGCAGTTGGTAGTCCACCTGAATGGTGCCCAACTGCCACTTGCGCCCGATGGCATCGCGCACCATAAAGTCGAGCTTGGGCCCGTAGAAGGCCGCTTCGCCCAGCACAGTGACGGTGTTGAGGGCCTTTTCGGCGGCGGCCTCCACGATGGCCGTTTCGGCCCGTTCCCAGGCCTCGTCGCCGCCGATGTACTTCTCGCGGTTGTTGGGGTCGCGCAGCGAAATTTGGGCCGTAAACTCCGCAAAGCCCAGCGTCGTGAACACGTAAAGCACCAAGTCAATGACTTTCTTGAACTCTTCCTTGACCTGCTCGGGCATGCAGAAAATGTGGGCGTCGTCCTGCGTGAAGCCGCGCACGCGCGTCAGGCCGTGCAGCTCGCCGCTCTGCTCGTAGCGATAGACGGTGCCAAACTCGGCCAGGCGCAGGGGCAATTCGCGGTACGAGCGGGGCCGCGCCTTGTAAATTTCGCAGTGGTGCGGGCAGTTCATAGGCTTGAGCAAGAACTCCTCGTCTTCGTCGGGCGTGCGGATGGGCTGGAAGGAATCCTTGCCGTACTTTTCGT
>DAIMZG010000010.1:0-23106 GCA_036734065.1 Catalimonadaceae bacterium | reverse complement strand
GCGAGGTGGACGCCATCGTGCACGTGGTGCGTTGCTTCGACGACGACAACGTCATCCACGTGGCCGGCGGCGTAGACCCCGTCTTCGACAGAGAAGTCATTGACTACGAATTGCAGCAAAAAGACCTCGAGTCAATCACCAAGCGCATCGCTCGCCTCGAGCGCGCCGCCAAATCGGGGGATGCCGCCTCGCGGCAGGCCCTGGAAGTGTGCCAGCAACTGCGCGCGCACCTCGAACAAGGACGCAACGCCCGCACCCTGCCGCTGACCGACATCGAGTGGCGCCACGCCGACGAACTGCACCTGCTCACGCGCAAGCCCGTCATCTACGTGGCCAACGTGGACGAAGCCTCCGCCCAAACGGGCAATGCCCACGTGGAAGCCCTGCGCGCTGCCGTCGCCGACGAGCAGGCCAGCGTGCTGGTGTTTTCGGCCGCCATCGAAGCGCAAATTGCCGAAATCGAAGACCTCGAAGAACGCCAACTGTTTCTGGAAGAATACGGCCTGGCCGAATCGGGACTGCACCGCCTCATTCGGGCTTGTTTTGAGCTCCTGCAATTAATTACCTACTTTACGGCTGGTGAGCAAGAGGTACGTGCCTGGACCATCCGCCGAGGCTGGAAAGCCCCCCAAGCAGCTGGCGTCATTCACTCTGATTTCGAACGTGGCTTTATTAAAGCGGAAGTAATCAAGCTCGACAACTTCGAAAAGTACGGCTCCGAAGCTGCCTGCCGGGAAGTGGGTAAGGTGGCCATCGAGGGCAAGGAATACGAAGTCGCCGACGGTGATGTCATGCATTTTCGCTTCAATGTATGATATAGCCACATCCGATTATGGGTGATTTTTAGTTTGGATATAAATTTGAAATTAAAAGACTGCTCGTACTACTTGTTCTCCGTCTTTTTTCAATTCTGCCATAAATACGGGATTTAATACCGTATCTTTGGTTGTTGTACGTTATCCTGAATCTCAATTGGCCTCACATCCAATTGAACAACGATCTAGCCAGTGAGAGTACGTATCATTTTTAATCTCAAGAATCGGGGAGCCCTCATTCCTTTCCACCACCAGTACTTGCTTTCGCAACTGGTCAACGAACTTTTAGAGAATGCCGCCCGCGACTATTCCGAATTCACCTACTACAGTTTTTCGGGACTGAAAGGCCAAACCAAAGTAGCCCGTGCCGGCCTGAGCTTTTTTTCCAGCAAAGTGACGCTGGTTTTCTCCAGCCCCGACGAGATGCTCGTCAAGGACTTGCTTTATCACACCTTCGAGCGCGACGAGATTGTGCTGGGCCAACTGCGCCTAGTGCCTGACTCGGTGGCCCGCGAAGAGGAAGTCCGCTTTGGCGACAGTTCCAGCAAGTACGTCTGCATCTCCCCCATTGTGCTGCTGGCCCCGCAGCAAGACGACCATTCCAAACGGTTTATCTCGCCCGAGACCGACTATTTTTCCGACCTGCTCTACGAATCCACCATGTTCCGGATGGAACATTCGGGACGTTTTTCGGCCGAGCAAATCGCGTCTTTTTTCAAGTTTCAGATCGTACCCGATCAGCAGTATCTCAACCGGGTGCGCGAAGAGGAAAAGAAGTTTGCCCGCATCTACCCCGTTTACGAAGGCAATCAAAAACTCGAGATTCGGGGCTACACCATGCCTTTTACCCTGCATGCCGAACCCGTGGTACAGCAATTCATTTTCGAGTGCGGACTGGGCGAAATGACCCAAAAGGGTTTTGGTATGCTCGACTTGGCTCACTCCGAGCCGCACCTGCGTACCCAACAACTCGACGTCAACGTCCGCCGTCAGGTACGGCGACGCGAAAACGTGGTGTCCGGCCCGGGTTTGCCCCTGGAGGCGGCCGCTGTTATGCGCAGCAAAGACAACGGTACGCAATAGCACTCAGCGCCCGAAAAAGTTGGTCATGGCGTAGCCAATGAGCTGGTCGAAGCGTCCGCCCGGCGGCCGGTAATACACTAGCACGTCGTAGATGTTTTCCGTTACGTGAAAACTCCCCTCGAAAGCCTGCTCGTTGGCCACCTCTGTGCCGGGCTGCCGCATGGCGAAGGCGTAATTATAAAAACCCTGTTTGAGCGGAATGGCCCCCCGGTAAGCTTTTAGTTCCGGATCGTAGGGCAGCCGAAACGCTTCTTTGAGCTGCCAGTCCGAAAGCATCCCGAACACGTACACTTCGCCCTCCACGCGGGGCGATTCGAGCCGGAAATGGACATTGACGTAGTCGGCTTCGGTGCTGCTGAGGCGGCGCGGCGTGGCGGCCGTCGAGGAGCCGCCGCCGTCGGCTTCACCGAGCAGGATGCGCAGCTCGTAGTTTTCAATCACAAAGCGCCCGTTGATGTCAATAAATTCGGTATAGACGTCGGTGTTGCGCGGTAGGTCGGTGAGCAGAAAAACGTCGGCAGGCTGGTTGGGGTAACGCTGAATGCGTTCTACGTTCTGGCTCTGGCTGATGAGCGTGCGGATGTCGAACGTGCGGTATTCGTTGCCGCCCTTGAAATTATTCTCGAGGTCGAAGAAATTGTAGTCGAGTAGGCGTTGCGTAGGGTCGAAAAACAGGGGACGCAAGTCGGTGATGGCGTTGTCCCAACGGTTATTCTGCCGCACAACTACCTTGACCTGCTGCATGGGATCCACCAGGGCCATATTGCCGTGGTTCACCACAAAATCCACTTGCTGGTTTTCGTAGCGATAGCGGTTGGAGGCCGAGAACTTGACGTCCGTCTGGATGTCCACCAGCGGATCGAATACCATAAAGCGCCGCGTCAGCACAATGTCGCGCTCGTTGAGTTCGCGATAGACCACCGCCACGTAGTTGCCCGACACCTTCACGCGCGGAATCACCATTTTGTAGTGAATGAAGGGTACTTTGGTGTTGAGCGAAATCTCATAGTTGGTGATGGGATACTGGTTGAAATCGTCCAGAATCTCGATGTCACTCAGGATGGACTTTTGCCAATTGACATCGCAGTGGATGATCTTGAGGAAGTAATTGTGGTATTCGTCGCCGATTTCGTCGAACTCGAGCAGCAGTTGATCCGTGCCCGTGCGGGCAATGATGGGGAAGCGTAACTCGTCGCCCAGCCCTTGGCGCATCGGAAACAGCAGCGGCGTCCGGATACCGGGTTCGTAGGTGGCGTCTTGCAGCCTTAATCGTTTATCTTCGAAATACCCTTGTTGGCCATCTCCGTAGCCGGGTTGTTGGGCAAGGGGCACGCAGGCCGTCATAAAGGCCAATGCGAGCCAGCTCAGAAGGATCAGGCTTTTCATGGGGTATGGGCTTCGGAAAGGGCGGCAATCACCTCGACCAGCAACGCGCTCAGCCGTTGGTCGGCCGCCGTGGCGATGGCGATAATCTCCCGGATGTCAATGGGTTGCAGGTGGTCGGGGTCGCATTCGTCCGTCACCACCGAAATTGCCGCGCAGGGCAAGCCCATGTGGTTGGCGACGATCACCTCCGGCACGGTGGACATGCCCACCAGGTCGGCCCCGATGGTTTGCAGGTAGCGGTACTCGGCCCGCGTCTCGAGGTTGGGGCCCGCCACGGCGGCATACACCCCGCTCAGGAGCGGCGTTTGCTGCCGCTCGGCGGCGGCGCGCAGGGCAGCGCCCAGGGCCGGGTCGTAAGGCTGGCTCATGTCGGGAAAGCGCGGGCCTAGCGTATCCAGGTTGGGGCCGCGCAGCGGATTGTCGGGCAGCAAGTCAATGTGGTCTTCGATGAGCACCAGGCTGCCCTTGCGCAAATGCGGCCGCAGCCCCCCCGATGCGTTGGAAAGCAGCAACTGCCGGATGCCGAGTTGTTTCATCACCCGGATCGGGAAGGTCACCTGCCGCAGGTTGTAGCCCTCGTAATAATGAAAACGGCCCTGCATGGCCACCACGGGCGTCGGCCCGATGCGGCCGTAAAGCAGTTTGCCCTGGTGAAACTCGACGGTGGACACGGGAAAGTGCGGAATCTCGCCGTAGGGCACTTCGCACACCACGTCCATGTGCGTCACCAACTGGCCCAAGCCCGAGCCCAGCACGATGCCGACCGTGGGATTTTCGAAGCCTAGCCCGACCAAGTAGTCGGTGGTTTCCTGCATTTGTTCGATGGTCATACGGTACGGGAAGACACGTGGTAGGCCAAGGCCAGCAGGTCGGGATAAGGGGTCAGATCGGCGGGTTCGTCCACGTCGCTGAGGGTGATAAGTTCGGCATAGGTCAGGTGCGCGGCCAGCAGGCGCGCCCGCGTCAGGGGCAAGACCTGCGCCGTGCTCCAGGGCATATCGGCAAAGAGCGTTGGCTGCGGGGCGCGCAGCCCGATGAGGTAGTAGCCCCCGTCGGCGGCTGGCCCCAGCACGGCATCGTGCGTATCGAGCTGCCGGAAAGCGGTTTCTAACAAATCGGTGGTCAGCGCCCGGCAGTCGCTGCCAATCAGCACCACCCGTTCGTAGCCCGCGGCGCAGCATTCGGCAAAGGCTCCGTGCATACGGGCACCCAGGTCGCCGCCGACTTGCTGGCGTATGCGGTAGCCGCCACCGCCAAAAGGATGGACAGCGGGCGGCGCATCGGCGTAGAATACGGTCCGGTCGGCCAGGGCCAGGGCATCGGCCACCTTGCGCGTATGGTCGAGCAGGCGCGCGTACACCCGCGCGGCGCGCTCGTTGCCCACGTGGCGGGCCAGGCGGGTTTTCACCCGGCCGGGAAGGGGTTCTTTCGCGAAGATGGCCAGGCAAGCGGCAGCAGGCATGAGGGATTTTTTGGCAATTTGTACGGACAAGCGTCCAAAACGGTGCGTTAAGCTGGGTAAACTTACGAAAACCTACTCAGGTTGGCTTTGCCCGCCTCGCAAAAGTAGTTTTTGAATACGCTCAATCATTCTTTTGGGTAACAACTAAAACCTGACTGCGTTGGGATTGACAGGCTCATTTTTTTACGCATTTTTGCGTAGTGCCTATTTTAAAAAAATGCGTTGCAGTGTATAATTCTTCGCCTCTGAGATATTTAGTCCAAATAATTATCTATTCAGGTATATTTTTGTCCTTCAAAACGACAGATCGTGTGCGGGTTTTTCCGCAACTCAACGGACAGACGCTGGACGGACGCACCATTACCCTGCCCGACGATGCAGCCGGTCGGGTCACTTTGGTGCTCATGGGTTTCGAAGCCCATACCGACGATTTTGCCGCTTGGGCGCATCCCTTCTATTACAAATTCAGTGACTTTCCCGACGAAGTGGCTTTCTACGAGGTAGCCCTAGTCGAGTCGCCCTACCGTTCGGTGGCTTCTTTTGTCGAGCGCCCGCTGCGCGAGCGCGTGCCCAGCAGCCTGCACGACCGGGTGGTGCCCTTCTACGGTTCGCTGGGCCCCTATTGCGAGGCCCTCGAAATGCACGACCGCCAGCAGTGCTACGCTTTCCTGCTCGACCAGCAAGGACGAATCCGTTTTGTCGCGGTGGGAGCCGCCACCCCCGAGCGACTCGCGCAGCTCTACGAGGCCGTTTTGCAATTGCTCTGAAATCTTCGGTCAATGCAGGTGTCGTACCTAAAAGTGTAGTTACCGCCTTCGCTCATGCCCTTCATCCCGACCGACCCGCAACCGCGCATCAGCATCATTATTCCCACCTACCAAGAGGCCGACAACCTCCGCGCGTTGCTGCCTTTCTTGCGAACGCACGGGGGGGCGCACCTGGCCGAAATTATCGTTAGCGACGGGGGCAGCACCGACCAAACCCTCGCCGTGGCGCAGGCCGCCGGCGCCGTGGCGCTGGTTTCGCCCCGCCGGGGTCGGGGGGCGCAGCTCAATTTCGGCGCCCGCCATGCCCGTGGCCAATTGCTCTACTTTGTCCACGCCGACGCCCGCCCGCCCGCCTCGTTTGCCACCGACCTCTACGAAGCCCTCGCGGCGGGCTATCCCATGGGCTGCTACCGCTTTCGCTTTGCTTCCTCCCGCTGGCTGCTGCGCGTCAACGCCTACTTTACGCGCTTCGACCGCCTCATGTGCCGGGGGGGCGACCAGACCCTTTTTGTCACTAGGCCCCTCTTCGACCACCTCGGTGGCTACCGCGACGACTTCCTCATTATGGAAGACTACGACATCATCGTCCGGGCGCGGCGTCAGGTTCCCTTCCGCATCATTCCCGAAAATGTCGTCGTGTCGGCGCGGAAGTACGAAACAAACAGTTACTTGCGGGTGAATCTGGCTAATCTGACCATTTTCCTGATGTATTTCAGGGGCTGCTCGCAGCAACAGATGGCGCAGACGTACAAGAAGCTTCTTAACCATCGGTAGGCGTCATGGAGAAAATCATCTGCGGGATACAGCAAATAGGTATCGGAGTACAGAACTTGCAAACGGCCTGGCCCTGGTACCGACGACTTTTCCGGATGGATCTGCCCGTGTTTGATGATGCCGCCCCGGCTACGCTCATGGCTGATTACACGGGCGGCACACCTCGCCAGCGGCACGCCGTCCTGGCCCTCAACCCGCTGGGCGGGGCCGGCTTTGAGGTGTGGCAGTTTACGGATCGTACGCCGCTGGCCCCGACCTTTACGCCCCAATTAGGCGACCTCGGCATTCTGATCGCGCGCCTCAAGGCGCCCGACGTGGCGGCGGCTCACCATCACTTCCGGCAATATGCGCCCGACCGTACGAGCGAGCTGCTGCGGGCACCCGACGGCTCGCCGTACTGCCTGGTGCAAGACCCATTCGACAACTGGTTTCAGGCCGTGCCGGGCGAAGAGTGGTTTCGCAAGCGGGGCGCCCCTTGCGGTGGCGTAGCCGGGGCACTGATCGGCGTGTCGGACGTGGCGGTCGCCCGCAAACTCTATTCCGATGTGCTGGGCTTCGACACGGTCGTATATGACGAAACGGGCACCTTCGAAGACTGGGCCCATCTGCCCGGCGGACACGAACGCTACCGGCGCGTACTGCTGAGCCACCAACAGCCCCGGCGCGGTGCTTTCAGCCGCTACCTGGGCGCCGCCCAACTCGAGCTGGTACAGGCCCTCGACCGGACACCGCGCCGCCTCTACGAAGATCGGTTCTGGGGTGATTTGGGTTTTATTCACCTGTGCTTCGACATCCGGCACATGGATGCCCTCGAAGTCGAGTGTGCAGCGGCGGGCTTTCCTTTCCGGGTCAACAGCCAGCAAGGTTTCGACATGGGCCAGGCCGCCGGGCACTTTTCGTACGTCGAAGACCCGGACGGCACCCTGATTGAGTTTGTCGAAACCCACCGCATGCCCATCCTCAAGCAGTGGGGGCTTTATCTGAACTTACAAAGCCGCTCGCCCGAGCAGCCCCTGCCCGACTGGATGATGCGGTTGCTGGCCCTCAATCGGGTGAAGGCATAAGCTGCGCCGACAGTTCGGCCCGTTGCTGACGCAGCGCCGCCCACTGCGCCGCCGATGGTCGGGGCATTTGCCAGCGGCCCGGCGCCCGCCCGTCGGCGTGCCCAAGGGCTAGCCAACCCGTACCCACCCAGAGCACAGCCGCCAACCCCGTGCCCCCGGCGCCCCCCAGCGCGGCGCCAATGCCTAGCCAGCCCAAGGCGTAGAGCGGAAAACACGCCAGCCCCAAGCCAAAGCGTACGGAAGCAAAGAAAACGGGCTGTCGCACCTGCCGACGGGCCAGGCGGTGCGCCAGCCAGCCCGGCGGTTGGTGCAACCGATAAGCCACCACTTCTACCCAACGAAACCGCCGTACGTCCGGCACCGAACCAGCGGCCACGTCCGTGTCCCGAAGCTGGTGGCAGGCCAACTCCGTCCGGTACGCCTGCGCCCTTTCGACCAATGCCTGGGCACGCCCTTGGGCAAAACAGTGCGCTACGTGACTGGCTACCCGCTGTTCGGTCTGGAGCGGGAGGCTGGGCCACGTACCTGCCGTACGCTGCCAGCCCCGCTGGGCCAGCGTGGGCTGTCGGGCCATCGTGAGGGCCAACTCGGCGAGCGGCTCCTGGGCCGGATCGGGGATCACGACGGTGCATTGCTGCCAGGCCGCCACCAGCCGGGCATTGAGTTGCCGCAGGGCCAAGGCGGGCTGCTGCCGATGGGTTTGCCGCAGGGCCGACGTGGCCAGTGGCGGGGCGAAATGGATCATCACCCGACTTCGGAACACCTCCGAGGAAGTGTAGTTGAGGCTGACAGGCACCACCTGCACGCCTAGCTGATATTGGTGCAGTTGTTCGGTACCCAGCACGAGCCGCCCCAGCCCCTTGCGGGGCGGGCGCAGCCGTTTTTCCTGTACGCAGATGCCTTCAGCAAAAATCAGGATGGCCCCTCCCCCGGCCAATATGCGCTGGCAGAGGACAAACGTATCGGTATTGCGGGCCAGGTTTTCGGCGCCTTCTTCGGCCCGGAAAATGGGGATCAGGCCAATTTTGCCGAGCAGATAGCGCTTGAGCGGGGTGTTGAACGCATCGCCTCGGGCCAGAAAATGCAGCCGACGCGGGGTAACCACGGCGATCAGGATCGCGTCCAGGAAGGAGTTGGGGTGGTTGCTGGCCAGTACGAGGGGCCCCGTAGGCGGCACTTGGCCCGAAAGGTGCAACGAACGGAACGACACCCGCACCCCCACGCGTGCCCAGGCCCGCAAGCCACGGTAGAACAACGAAGCCCGGGTGAAAGCCACCGTGCCGATGTGGGGAGTCCGGGACGAGAAGCGTAAACTCAAACCAAGCAGAATTGGGTACGCATGCAAAGAGCAGAAACAGATTTGTGTACTTTCGCCGACAGCACACGCTACGGGCGTGCCCGGATCCGATCAGACGGCCGCTGCGTAGGTACTGGCTGTGTGACTTTCGAATCGGCGCGGCAAGATGTCCACGTTTTTGTTGATTCGCCAACTGTAACCCCTTCATTCGATGAAAAACTTCCTTCTTTTCTGCCTTTTATGCGTAGCCCTTACCCCTGCCCGGGCCGATGACACCGTCTCGCACGAGGCTTGGACAAAACTGCTCCGGGCACACGTGAAAGACGACGGCATGGTAGATTATCAGGGTTTCAAAAAAGACGTGGAACCTCTGAATGCCTATCTGGAAACGCTGAGCAAGAACCCGCCCACCAGCAACTGGTCTGCGCAGACCAAAATGGCCTATTGGATCAACGTCTATAATGCTTTCACGGTCAAACTCATCGTGGACAATTACCCCGTCGAGAGCATCCGCGACTTGCACCCCAAACCCTACATTCCCGGTATACGCACCGTCTGGCACAACAAATTTTTTAAGATCGGCGGCCAGGAGATGAGCCTCGATGAAGTGGAGCACAGCATCTTGCGCAAGCAGTTCGACGAGCCGCGCATTCACTTTGCCATCAACTGCGCCTCGTATTCATGTCCGCCCCTGCGGCGCGAAGCCTACGTGGCCGACCGCCTCGACGCGCAACTCACCGAGCAGGCCAAACGCTTTCTGGCCGATCGTCGCTACAACGAAATAACCCGCACCTCGGTAGAGGCATCCAGTATTTTTAACTGGTTCAATAAGGATTTCACCAAAGACCGCAGCCTGGTGGAGTACCTCAATCAGTACGCGCCCGTGCAAATACAGCCCGACGCCAAGGTGAAGTACAAGAAGTACGACTGGCGCCTCAACGACGCGTAGCGTCCAACTCGCTGACGCGGATGGTGCGGCCGTCGGTGCTGAAAGCCATGCGCCGCTCCGAGCCGTCGGTGAGTCGAAACGTCACCATGCCCGCATCGGGCTGCGGCCAGTCGAACACTACGGTGCGCTCGTCGAGGCCGGCCACGTAGAGTTTGAAGTCAAGTTGGCGACTGATATTGACCTCCTCACCGCTTTCGGGTGGCACTTCCGCGTCGTTGAGTACCAGCCGCAGCCGCACTTCCCACGGGTCGAGCGGCACCGAGCGCCGCCCCGTAACGATGGCCGTCAGTTGTCCGTCGGGCGAGGTGCTCCGCAGTTCACCCTGGCTGCCTCCGCAGGCTACCAAACCTACCCAAAGGCAGATGATCCAAAAGCGCGACGTTCCTTGCATAGGCATAAAATTCACAGAAAAACAAATATATTTATCGGCTATTTACCGACCACGCTTTATTTTTGCGAAGTGCGCCATACGTGTCCGCTCATCCACTGCCGCTGCGTCCGCAGCGTGTTGCTAAGCGGGCCGTTCGGATGCGCACTGCGGGCCGATATCCGCACGCAATATTTATATTTGGCCTATCATGCCTACGAGGGGGCGAGCTAAGCGTTTCGTACCTCCTCCTACAAAAAATCGTTATGTCAGCAGCCTTTCGCCCTTTCGTGGCTGGCACCATTCATCGGGTTGGACGAATGGCCGCAAACATCAAATGCATCGGGCTGCTTTGCGCAGGCCTGTGCGGTTTTTCGCCAGTCCTCTATGCCCAAAAGCCACAAGTGCAGTGGGCCAGCAAGTTGCTCGAATTTTCGAGCGAGCACAGCGAAAGTGCCTGGAGCGCCCGCCAAGTGCTGGGGCCGCCCAATGCCATGCCGCAGGGCGGCGACAGCCCCACGGCCTGGGCGCCCAAATTTGGCAAGGGCATTCAACACATCAAAGTGAGTTTCGAAGACCCCATGCCCATCCGGCAAGTGGCCATCGTCGAAAATTTCAACCCGGGGGCGATCATGAACGTGTACGCCTACGACACGGAGGGCAAAGAATATTTGCTCCGCAGCTTTCAGCCTGACTTCCAAGCCCCGCCATTCCGCATCCTGGCCGTGACGGTGCCCGTGACGCCCTACGCCGTGGCGGCCGTCAAGGTAGAGCTTAACAATGGCTTGGTAAAAGGTAAGAACACCCTCGACGCCATCGCTATTTCCAGCAGCGAACAACCCATCGAGACCGACGTGTACCTTTCGGAAGAGGTAAGTTGGTACCGCAACCCCATCCGCCTCAGTTACCACGTCAACTCCGAGTACAACGAACTCAAGCCTCTCATCAGCCCCGATGGCCAAACGCTGTACTTCGTACGGGCCTACCACCCCGACAACGCGGGCGGCATTTCGGACAAAGAAGACATCTGGATCTCGACCTACGACCCCCTCGAATCCCAGTGGCGGGAGGCCTCCAACCCCGGTGCTCCGCTCAATACGGCGGCTTCCAACCAAGTGGCCTCCGTGCTGCCCGACGGCAATTTGGTGCTGCTCAACTACGTTTATGTGCCCGGCTCGGAGTACAACCCCGACGAGTCGCTGCCCGGGGCCTCGATCAGCCTGCGCGACACGAGCGGACAGTGGGGCTTTGCCCGCAAGATTGACATTCAGCAGAGCCTGAATCGCTCCGAAAAGCAGGATCACTTTCTGAGCAATTCGGGGCAGTTTTTGCTGCTTTCGGCCGAACGCGACGATACCCAAGGCATGCGCGACCTCTACGTATCTTTCCTCAACAAAGACGGTAGTTGGTCGCCCCCGCAAAACCTGGGACCGACCGTCAACACGGCGGGCGACGAGTCGGCGCCCTTTCTGGCGGCCGACAACCGCACGCTCTACTTTTCCAGCAATGGCTTTCCCTCCTACGGCCGCGCCGATATCTACGTCACCCGGCGGCTGGGCGAAGGTTGGCAAAACTGGACCAAGCCCGCCAACCTGGGTCCGCTGATCAATACCGACGTCAACGACACCTACTTTTCGATGGACGCCGTCGGCGAACGGGCGTACTTCACGCGTCGCACCGACGACCGCACCTACGAAGACATCTATTCCGTGCAGTTGGCGCCCAATCATTGTCCCCTGCCCGTGGCCTTTGTCAGCGGCAAAATTCTCAGCAAAGCCGACGGCCGCCCCCTGGCGGCTACCATCACCTGCGAAAACCTCAGCACGGGCAAGCGCGAAGCCATCGCCACGACCAATCCGGCCACGGGTGCCTACACGCTCGTGTTGCCCGCCGGCATTGACTACGGGTTGGTAGCCCGCGCACCCGGCCATTTGCCCACCAGCCACCACGTCAACCTTACCGAACAGTTGGCATCTGAGCGCATCGGCCGCGATATTTTTGCCGTGCCCGACGAAGTGGGGCAGGTGCTGTTCCTCAACAATGTCTTCTTCGAGCCCCTGGCCGACCGCTATCACCCGACTTCAGCGCACGAACTGGATCGGCTGGCGCAATACCTGCGGCAAAACCCAAAAGCCGAGGTCGTCATTACGGGCCACACTTCGGGCGAAGCCGAGGCCGTCCGGGGCGAGGCCCTGGCGCTGGCCCGGGCCAAAGCCGTTGGCACTTACCTGCGCGGACGCGGGGTCAAGAAAAAACGCATTACCGAAAAAGGATACGGCGGCGATATGGTCGCCAGCACGGCCCGCATCAGCACCTCTACCGAAACCATCCGGATCAACGGCCTGGTGGACGTGCTCCTCATCCGAAAATAGCTCAGGGCTGCTCGGGCACCGATGTCGCTTCGGCTTCCGCCTCGGTCAGATCCAACTCCACGCGCAGGTTTTCGATGATGAACTGCTGCCGATCGTGCGAGTTTTTTCCCATGTAATAGGCCAGAATCTTCGATACTTTGGTGTCCTTGGGCAGGATGACGGGTTCGAGGCGGATGTCTTCGCCGATGAAGGCGCCAAACTCGTCGGGCGATATTTCCCCTAAGCCCTTAAAGCGGGTAATCTCGGGCTTGCCCTGTCCGCCGAGCTTGCGCATGGCCGCCCGCTTTTCCTCTTCTGAATAGCAGTAAATCGTTTCTTTCTTGTTGCGCACCCGAAACAAGGGCGTTTCGAGGATGTACACGTGCCCGTTGCGCACCAGGTCGGGGAAAAATTGCAGGAAAAACGTGAGCATCAGCAGCCGGATGTGCATACCGTCCACGTCGGCATCGGTAGCGATCACGATGCGGTTATAGCGCAGCCCTTCCAACCCGTCTTCGATCTGCAGGGCGTGTTGCAGCAGGTTGAACTCCTCGTTTTCATAGACCACTTTTTTGCTCAGCCCAAAGCAATTGAGCGGCTTGCCGCGCAAGCTGAACACGGCCTGCGTTTGCACATCGCGCGACTTGGTAATCGAGCCGCTGGCCGAGTCGCCCTCGGTGATGAACAGCGTGGTGTCGCGGTGCCGCTCGTTCTTTTCGTCGGAGTAGTGCACGCGGCAGTCGCGCAGCTTCTTGTTGTGCAGGTTGGCTTTTTTGGCCCGCTCGTTGGCCAGTTTCTTGATCCCGGCAATCTCCTTGCGCTCGCGCTCCGACTGGCGGATGCGCTTTTCGAGGGCTTCGGCCACGTCTTTGTGGCGGTGGAAATAGTCGTCGAGGGCTTTTTTGAGAAAATCACCCACAAAGCGGGTCATCGTGGCGCCGTCGGGGGCCACGTGCTGCGAGCCGAGCTTGGTTTTGGTCTGCGACTCAAAGACGGGCTCTTGCACCCGCACCGCCACGGCGGCTACCAGGGCCGAGCGGATATCGGCCGCTTCGTAGGCTTTGCCGTAAAAATCGCGCACCGTCTCCACCAGGGCCGTACGGAACGCGGCCAGGTGCGTGCCTCCCTGGGTGGTGTATTGCCCGTTGACGAAGGAATAGAGCTCTTCGCCGTAGGCATTGTTGTGGGTGAGGGCCACCTCAATGTCCGTCCCTTTGAGGTGGATGATCGGATAGCGAAGTTCTTCTTCGTTGGCTTTGCGGCGCAGCAGGTCGAGCAGGCCGTCTTTGGAGTGAAAACGGCGGCCATTAAAAAGAATCGTCAGGCCCGCGTTGAGGAACACGTAGTTCCAGAGCAACTCTTCGAGGTAGCTGGGAATGAAGTGAAAATGCCGGAAGATGGTGTTGTCCGGCTCGAAGACGATGCGGGTGCCGTCGGGCTCGTCGGAGGGGGCCACGCGGTGATCTTCGGTGAGTTGGCCCAGCTCAAATTCGGCCACCTTGGTCTGTCCCGCGCGCACCGACTCGGCCCGGAAATAGCGCGAAAGGGCGTTGACCGCCTTGGTACCTACGCCGTTGAGCCCGACCGACTTCTGAAAAGCCCCGCTGTCGTACTTGCCCCCCGTGTTGATTTTCGACACGCAGTCAATGACTTTGCCCAACGGAATGCCCCGGCCGTAGTCGCGCACCTCCACCCGCTGGTCGCCAATCCGGATTTCGATGGTCTTGCCAAAGCCCATCATGTGCTCGTCAATGGCATTGTCAATAATTTCTTTGACCAGGACGTAGATGCCGTCGTCGGGTGCCGAGCCGTCGCCGAGCTTGCCGATGTACATGCCCGGGCGCAGGCGGATGTGCTCGCGCCAGTCGAGGGAGCGAATGCTGTCTTCGGTATATTGTGCCGGTTGGGCCATGCGTGCAAAGCAGTTTTGGTGGATATTATCCCGGGGCGGCGGCCAGTTCGGCGCGCAGCCGGGCGGCCAGCCCTTCGTAGGGCGCAAAGCCGTGGGTGAGCAAAGTTAACGTTCCGGCGCGGGCAAGCAAGACCGTCGGAAAGCCCCGCACGCCCCAGGCGGCCGCCTGCGCAAACTCGGCTTGGGCCTGCACCCGGTAGGTCTCCTCTCCCATTTGCCGGACAAAGTCGTCGGCGTGCAGGCCGATGGCCGACGCGTAGGGCCCGTAGGCCGCCGGATCGGCCGGGGCAATGCCGTCGTAGTAGATCGCCGTTTGCAGGGCGGCTGCAAACGCCACGGCCCGCGCGGGCTGGTGCGCCCTGACGATGCACAGGGCCACGGCGGGGGGTTCGGACGTGAACAGGGCCGTACCCTTGGCCAGCGTGCCTTCCAGAAACCCCGGGCCGAACGTGACGCCCGTGGCGCGTTCCACGTCGCGGTAGGCCTGCCGAATGTAGGGCGCCACCTCGCCGATCGGCCCGATGCGGCTACCCGTGATCATACCGCCCGACATGACTTCAAAGTCCAGGTCGTCGCCAAACGTTTTTTGCAGCTTTTTCAGTACGGGGCTGAATCCGTAGCACCAGCCACAAAGGGCATCGTACACGTAAATGAGCGTCGGCTTCATGTGAGGTTAAGTTACGTTTATTTAGATTAGAAATAAGATACCGGGCTTACGACGGCTTTTTAAGATTGGAAATTAGATCAATTCCAAATTTCTCCCTGACCAAACCTTTAGGGAGCATCTTCCCTTTAACTTACTACATTGAGTTCGAAAACTAAAACGTATCCATACCATGAAAACGAACATGAATCTCCAGAATGAGCCGACCGTGTGTCCTACCTGCCACGCTACGGCCGTAGAGCCCTGCCAGCAGCCCAAGACGCCCGAATGCCCCCGCGATTCGGCCCACAAAACGGCCTAGGCAAACTGACTTATCCGGAGGCCGCCCGCAATTCGCTTGCGGGCGGCTTTTTTGTATTGGCCAAGTGGCCGCCCTCCGGGGCGATGGTAAGCTAGCCCCCCCGACCGCCTTCTTCAAGTCAGGACTTAGACTGATTCCAAATTTGTCTTCTGCAAAACCTTCGGGGGCCCGCTTCCTTATAAAGTGTACATCGAGTTTGAAAATTAAAACTTATTGATACTATGAAAACGAACATGAATCTCCAGAATGAGCCGACCGTATGTCCCACCTGCCAAGCCACGGCCGTAGAGCCCTGCCAGCAGCCCAAGACGCCCGAATGCCCCCGTGGCTCGGATCGCAAAACGGTCTAAACCCGCTCACCCATTCGAAGGCCGCCCGCAACCAGATTGC
This sequence comes from Catalimonadaceae bacterium, assembly GCA_036734065.1. GTDB lineage: Bacteria > Bacteroidota > Bacteroidia > Cytophagales > Flexibacteraceae > DAIMZG01. The sequence goes on along the minus strand of DAIMZG010000010.1, from coordinate 7,524 downwards.
GGGCGGCTTTTTTTGTGTCCGTTTGGTTTTGAGAACGCCTCAGCCGCGCGTTGGTTTACCCAAATCACTCACCAAAGAGTAAGTGATTGCTCAGGGTTGCATCTTCATGCTGACCGTCCAGAGGGCGCGGCGCGTGCGGTTGGCTACCCGCTCGGTAAGGCTTTCGTTGAGCACACGAGCCAGCCCCGTGCGGCCCTGCGTGGCCAGGGCAATCACGTCGGCACCCACGTCTTCGGCAAAGTGGTGCAGCCCCTCCTCGAACGAGCGGTCGTTGTAGAGCATAAAGTTGAAATCCTGCAGTTGGTGCCGCTGGGCCAACTCGTGTATTTGCTCGGCGGCCGTCCGCTGGGTGTACCAGTGCGAAGGGGTGCTGACCTGCACAATGTACAGCCGGGCCTCGAACAGCCGCCGGAAGGCCTCGAAATGCCGCATTACCCAGCCCTGATCGAAGTTGAAATCCGTGGCGTACACCAGGGTTTTGACGGTCGCCGGGTCAAACTCTTCCTTGACCGTCAGCACCGGGCAGCGGGCCAGGCGAATTACGCGCTCGGCCGTCGAGCCAATCAGCACTTCGTCGAGGCCACTGGCACCGTCCGAACCCATCACGATCATGTCGGCCCTTTGCTGCACCACCTGCTCGGCAATATGCGTGTAGGGGTCGCCGTACGTCACGCGGTATTGGCAGTCCACGTCGTGCAACTCGTCGGCTGCCAGAAGGTGCTGCATTTCTTTTTCGGCCATGCGGGCCAGGCGCGCCGGGGTGTCGCTACCACTTTCGGCCTCGAGGGCGGCCCGCCACTGCGAAAGCCCCATTTCCTCGACGACGTGGAGGAAAATCAGTTGGCCCTGTACCTGCCGGGCGAGGCGGGCAGCGGCCCGATGCGCCAAGCGGGCGGTGCGGGAAAAGTCGGTGGGTACCAGAATTTTTTTCATGGGTGCAGTGGAAAAAGCGGAACGGATTGGTGTGGTAGGAAACTGGCTGTGGGGGCTGTCTGCGTAGCAAAACCGGGCCACCCGCGTGATGTGTATGTGTTCGAGAAAGTTTCACAAAAAAGCAGTTAAAGTCAAACCTTCATTTTTCCGCTCCTGACAATTGTACCGCTGCGGACGCGCGCCGACACAAATGCACCCATTTTCCTACACCTGTCAGCCAAAAGCCCGGCCCCAGCGTTATGTTTGCGCTCCATGTGTATTTAGGTACTGAAAATTTGAAATACTTACCCATCTCGCTGATCCTGAGTTGCTTACTGGTGGCCGGTGCCCTGGCCCAGACGCCCGTCCAGACCGTACGGGGCCGCACGCTCGATGCCCTGTCGGGGCAGCCCCTGCCGGGCACGCGCCTCGAACTGTGGCAGCAGGATACGCTCCGGCAGGCAGCCAGCAGCGACGCGCAGGGTAATTTTGCTTTTGACCGGGTGCCCACGGGGCGCTACCAATTGCGGGCCGAACTGGTGGGCTATGCCGCCTTCCGGCTGGCCGAGCTGCTCGTAGAGGCTGGCAAAGAAACCGTACTGACCTGCTTGCTGCGCGAAAGCCGCCGGCGCCTCGACGAGGTGGTCATCAGCGGTGACCCGGGCAGCGACCTGGCCCGACACGCGGCCGTGAGCCGGATTGACCTGCCTGTCGAACAAGTGCGGCGCTTTCCGGCCACCTTCTACGACCCGGCCCGGTTGCTGGCCGTCTATCCGGGCGTGGTGGGCGCCCACGACCAGGGCAACAACCTGAGCGTGCGCGGCAACTCACCCAACAGCCTGCGCTGGCGGCTAGAGGGCGTAGACATCGTCAACCCCAATCACCTGGCCAATGCGGGTACGCTCAGCGACCGCCCTACCCTGAGCGGGGGCGGCGTCAACATGCTCAGCGCCCAGTTGCTGGGCAACTCGTCTTTTTTGGTGGGGGCCTTTCCGGTGGGCTACGGCAATGCCCTCGGCGGCGTGTACGACATGCGCCTGCGGGCGGGCAACAACCGCCGCCGCGAAACTACGCTGCAAGCGGGCGTCATCGGCATTGACCTGGCCACCGAAGGTCCCTTCCGGCTCGGCAAGGCCGACAGCGCCGGGATGGCCTCGTACCTGATCAACTACCGCTACTCGACGGTGGGCCTGCTGGCCGCCATGGGCGTGCCCCTCGGCGACGAAGACATCCGGTTTCAGGACCTGGCTTTCCGGGTGACGCTGCCCACGGCCCGCCTGGGAACGTTCACCCTCTTTGGCCTGGGCGGCAACAACCGCAACGTCTTCGAGGCCGACCGCGACTCTTCTACCTGGGAAATTCAGAAAGACCGCTTCGACATCCGGTTTGCTTCGCGCATGGGGGCTGCGGGCCTGACGCACGCCGTGCCCCTGGGCCGCGGTCGCTGGCAGAGCACCGTGGCCGCCTCGGCCCTGCGCACCACCCGCACGGCCGACCTGCTGACTGACAATTTGCAACCGCAACGCCTCGAAAACGACCAGCTCGAAGAGCGCAAGTACGCCCTGGCCTCGCACCTGGAACAACGCGCGGGCCTGCGCACCACCTGGCGGGTGGGGCTGCAACTGACCGAAGAACAAATAGCCCTGACGGCCTTGGGCGGGCCCACCTCTCAGCAACCGGGGGCTTTGGTAGCCGGCCAATTGTCGGGCTGGCTCTGGCAGCCCTTTGCCGAGCTGCAATACACCTTGCTGCCCCAACTATCGGTGCAGGGCGGCTTGCACGCCACCCACTTCAGTTTCAACCAGACCCAGGCGCTGGAACCGCGGGCCTCGGTCAGTTGGGTAATCAGCGAACGGCAAGACTTGCGGCTGGCCTACGGCCAGCATAGCCAGTTGCAGGCGCCGGGGGTCTATCTGGCCGCTTTTGCCGACGCCGGGGGTGCGCTTGCGCAGCCCAACCGGGGCCTGGACCTGACCCGGGCGCACCATTACGTACTGAGCTACCAGCGCCGCTGGCTACCTGCCCTGCGCCTACGGGCCGAGGTGTACTACCAAGACCTCTACCGCGTGCCCGTCGCCGCGGTGCCCAACAGTTTTTCGGCCCTCAACCTGCTGGACGGATTCGCACCCTTTCCCCTCGAAAATACGGGCACGGGCGAAAACTACGGACTGGACGTGATGCTCGAAAAACTGATGGACCGCGACTATTACTTTGTGCTGAGCGGCTCGCTCTACGAGTCGAAATACCGGGGCAGCGACGGCATCCGGCGCGATACGCGCTTCAATGGCAACTACGTCGTCAACGCCACGGTGGGCAAGGAATGGGCTTGGCCGGGTCGGCGCGACCGCAGTCGGCAGTTTGGGATCAACGGACGGGCCGTCTATTTCGGCGGCTGGCGCGAAACGCCCCTCGACCGGGACGCTTCGCGCCAGCAGCAAGCCACCATTGCCAACGAAGCACGGGCCTTCGAAAACCAACTGGCCGACTATTACAAACTGGACTTGCGCCTGTTGGTACGGCGCGAACGGTCGCGCTATACGCGAACCGTGGCCCTCGACATCCAGAACGTCACCAACCGCCGCAACGAAGCCTTCCGGACGTATGACTTCTTCCGCGACGAAGTAGTGGTGCAACGGCAACTGGGCATTATTCCGGTACTGACCTACCGGGTAGATTTTTGATCAGGCCCGCCCGCAACGATGTGATGAATCTAGACGCGATGAATCGCGTCTCTACGAGTTGGGACTATGTGGCGGCTCTGGTTCCCCAGGTTTTCAAATAAATCAGCAATAAATCTTTATGAAAATCCTCAGCTATACCCTCACCTTTTTGTTCGTGGTGTTTGCCGCCTTGCAATACAACGATGCCGATCCGCTGGTCTGGATCAGCCTCTACCTGGCAGCGGCGGCGCTGTCGGCCAGTGGCTTTCTGCGGCCCCTGCCCACGTGGGTGTACGCGGCGGCCGCCGTGATTTTTATGACCGGATCGGCCTATCTGTGGCCCGACCGCTTCGAGGGCGTAGGCTCGCAGATGCAGGCCGATCAACCTTGGATAGAGGAGGCCCGCGAAGCGCTGGGGTTGCTCATGTGTGGGCTGAGCATGGCCGCCCTGGCCGTGCTGGTGCGGCTACGGACGCGCCCATTGGCCCACTAGCGGCTGAACAGAAAATTGTCGCGTTGGTGCAACCGGGGCCGCGGCTCGGGACTGCGCAAAGGCCCATACCGCTCGGGCTTGACCGAGGTGAGCGGCAGGACGTCGTCGGTGGTGTAGTCGGGGTTCCAGCGGGCGTGCAGCATCAGGGCCGCTCCCAGGGCCGAGGCCTTCACTTCGGGGGCCGTGTAGGTATCCATTTTCGGGAACTGATCGGCCAGCAATCGCATAAACACGGGGTTGTCGCCGAACGGGCCCGACACGAACAGCCGCTCTACCTGCGCCTGGCCCATGGCTAGCTTGAGGGCATAGGTTTGCAGGGTCACCAAATAGATATTGAGTTGGTGGTAGGCCTCTTCGAACGAATCGAAGGCGTTGAGATAGAGCAAGGTGTCGTCGAGGCGAACGGGTTGCCGCGTGAGGGGATCATACTCGATGCGGTAGCGCTTTTCGGCGCGATTTTCCCGCCGCAGCTTGCTGGCCAGGGCCTCGTCGAAAATCACGGACTGGTGGTAGTCGGGGGCTTTGCCAAAGTGCCGGGCCAGGCGATTGGTGAGCCGCTCGGATTGCGTTTGCAAATGCACCCGTGCTGCCCGGATGGGGCGCGTTTCGTTGGCCAGGTACTGCAAGCAGCCACTGGCGATGTCCTCCTCAGAGAGCGGCGCGAAAACCTGCGGACAAAGGGCGACGTTGCAGGTTCCCGTTTCGAGGAGGGCAAAGTGGTTGCCAAATTCGACCAGGTAGGGCAGCAAGGCCGCCGAGCTGTCGTGCATCCCGATGCCACAATGAAAGGGATTGAGCCACAGCGTAGTTTCTTTGGTGGCGGCCGAACTCACCAAAGGGGGCAGCACGCGGTGTAACTTTTCCTCGAACACCCATCGGTGCGGCGCGTTGGCCTGAAAATCCCAGAGGGCCGTGTGGCAACCCAGGCTGGTGATCTCCGAGTAGGCTTCGTTGCCCAGCAGGAAACTGGCGTACTGCGGCAGGTGCAACGAATACTTGACTTTTTTGAAGGCTTTGGGATGCGCTTGCTTGAGCCAGTAGAGTTGCAGACCCGAGCTGTACATGCCCAAAGAAGGGGTCGCCGTTTGCCGCATGAATTGCGCCTGGCCGCCGTAGCGGTCGTAGAGCGACTCGGCTATACCTGCGGGCAAGGGCTTGGTGCCGTCGTAGAGGGGAAAGAGGGGCTTGCCTTGGGCATCGGTGTGCACCATGGCACTGCCGTAGCTGGTAAAGTTGATGGCCCGCACCCGGTATTCGCGGCTGCGCACTACTTTTTTGGCTGACTCCCGAATCCACTCGGTCAGCGATTCGAGGTTTTCGCAGGGGTGGCCGTCTTCGTCGGTGGTGCTTTCGGTAGCGGTGCGTTCGTGTTTGACAACCTCGTAGCGCCGATCGAACAGATAAAGATGCTTATGGTGACGCCCGAGATCGAAGACGGCAATGACAGATTTGCTCATGTGGGGTGGTGGTGGTGACTGGGTTTGCGCACGCAGGACTTTTTTTTGCTCAATCTACCCTTAATAATTAGGGCATCACATGATAAATATCAGCAAATATTTTGTCTTTCGGCTGATTTACCATTGCTAGCAGTTTTGCCGAAATCCTGCCTCATGTTTTGTGAAATTTACTTTTCCCGAACATAGAAGACGTATGATCTATGTCGGTACATTTATTCCAAGGTAGCAGATTGTCGGGCAATATTTTTAAAATACGCCACATTGTCATAATTGTTTTACTAAAGAAGACATTTTGTCTGATGCCAATTTGTAGTCCGTAATGCCTACCTCCCTGGAAGCAATTTTGTATTCGTGTGCCCATCAATCAGCAAGACCATGAACTTCAAGGAATATACCATCAAGGCGCAGGAAGTGCTCCAGCAGGCTTCGGAAATTGCGCTCACGCAACAGCAACAGGCCATTGACACCGGCCACTTGCTGCAAGCCATCTGGCAATCGGACCAGCACCTGGTCAGTTTTCTGACCAAGAAAATGGGCGTAGGCGCCCAAGCCATCGCAGCACCGCTCGGGGCCATCGTCGCCGGCTACCCCAAGGTGTCGAGCGGCCAGCCCTATCTTTCGAATGCCGCCACGGCCGCCCTGCAACGGGCCGGCATCCACAAGCAACGCCTCGGCGACGACTACGTGGCCGTCGAGCACCTGCTGCTGGGACTGGTGGCGGGCCAAGACGCCGTCGCCAGCCTGCTGCGCGACGTGGGCTTTGCCGAAAAACCGCTGCTGAAGGCCATCGAAGAGCTGCGCGGGGGCCAAAAAGTAACCGACCCGCACGCGGAGGGCAAGTACCGCTCCCTCGAAAAATACTCCCAAAACCTGACCGAACTGGCCCGCCGAGGCAAGATTGACCCCGTTATCGGGCGCGACGAGGAAATCCGCCGCCTGTTGCAGATCCTCAGCCGCCGCACCAAAAACAACCCCATGCTGATCGGCGAGCCGGGCGTGGGCAAAACGGCCATCGTCGAGGGGCTGGCCAAGCGCATCGTGGACGGCGACGTGCCCGAAAACCTTAAGAGCAAGCAACTTATCGCCCTCGACATGGGCTTGCTGGTGGCGGGTGCCAAGTACAAGGGCGAATTTGAAGAGCGCCTCAAGGCGGTCATCAAGGAGGTGACCGACTCGGACGGCGAAGTCATCTTGTTCATTGACGAAATTCACACGCTAATCGGCGCGGGTTCGGGGGGTGAAAGCGCCATGGACGCGGCCAACCTGCTCAAGCCCGCCCTGGCGCGGGGCGAGCTGCACGCCATCGGCGCTACTACGCTCAAAGAATACCAAAAATACATCGAGAAGGACAAGGCCCTGGAGCGCCGCTTCCAGACCGTGACGGTGGACGAACCCAGCGTACCCGATGCCATCTCGATCCTGCGCGGCATCAAAGAAAAGTACGAACTGCACCACGGCGTCAACATCAAAGACGACGCCCTCATTGCGGCCGTCGAGCTGTCGCACCGCTACATTTCGGATCGGCAGTTGCCCGACAAGGCCATTGACCTGATGGACGAGGCCGCCGCCCGCCTGCGCATCGAGATTGACTCGATGCCCGAAGAGCTCGACGAGGTGCAACGGCGCATCATGCAACTCGAAATTGAGCGCGAGGCCATCCGGCGCGAGGGCGACGTGGACAAAGAAGCCGCGCTCAACCGCGACCTGGCCGAGCTGAACGAAAAGCGCCAAGACCTGCGGGCCAAATGGGAAAACGAGAAGGGCGTGATCGAGGGCATCCAGAAGGAGAAAGAGCACATTGACGGCTACCGCCTCGAAGCCGAGCAAGCCGAACGGGCGGGCGACTACGGCAAGGTGGCCGAACTGCGCTACGGCCGCATCCGCGAAGCCGAAGCGCGCCTCGACGCCCTGCAAAAGCAGATGAGCGAAATGCAAGCCCAGGACAGTTCGCTGCTCAAAGAGGTGGTGACGGCCGAAGACATCGCCGAGGTGGTGGCCCGCT
>DAIMZG010000009.1:0-23389 GCA_036734065.1 Catalimonadaceae bacterium | reverse complement strand
GCTCGGAGCCGTAGGAGGCATCTGCCCGGTAGAATTTGAGGGCTTCCTCCGTGATGGTGAACGTGACCTGCTTGGTCTGGCCCGCTTCCAGATAGACCCGCTGGAATCCTTTCAATTCCTTTACCGGGCGCGTCACGCTACCCACCACGTCCTGAATGTAGAGTTGTACTACTTCGTACCCCGCACGGTCAGAAGTATTTTGGAGGCGGACACTGGCTTCGATCTCCTCGGAGGGGGCCATCCGGTTTTGGCTGATCCGGAGGTCGGCGTAGTCGAACTTGGCGTAGGACAGGCCAAAGCCAAACGGATACAGCGGCGTGCGCGCCACGTCGTTGTGGTGCGTGAAAAAGACTTGCCCCTCCTGGGCCGAAGGTCGGCCGGTAGTTTTGTGATTGTATTGTACCGGCACTTGACCCGTAACGCGGGGGAAGCTCATGGGCAGCTTGCCGTGCGGATTGTAGTCACCCAGCAATACGTCGGCAATGGCTTCGCCGGCCCGGTGGCCAAGGTGCCAGGTCTCTAAAATGGCGGGGACGTGCGCGTCTTCCCACTGCAAGGCGAGCGGACGGCCATTCATCAGCACCAAGACGATGTTGGGGTTTACCCGGTAAATGGCCTGTAGCAATTCCTTTTGCAGGCCGGGGAGTTCGATGTTGGAGCGGCTGCGGCCTTCGCCCGACATGAAGGCGGTCTCGCCCAAGACCATAATCACTTGGTCGGCGGCTTTGGCGGCTTTGATGGCCGCGGCAAATCCCGATCGGTCTTCTTGCTCGATGGTCAACCCCTCGAAGAAGTTGTTCTTGCCTACGCTGAGTTTACACCCTTCTGCATAGACGAGTTTTTTGAAATTCCTTTTTTGTAAAGCTTCCCACAAACTCACGGCCGAGCCCGACTCGGCCTGTGCGCGCCAGTTGCCGAGGGGGCTGTCTTTGTCTTTTGCCAAGGGGCCAATGACGGCCGTTTTTTTGTTGGGATTGAGCGGCAGCAGTTCCGCTTCGTTTTTTAGCAGCACGATGGATTCCAGCGCGGCCCGTTTGCTGAGGGCGAGCATTTCGTCGCTCAGGATTGTCTCCGCCTCGCGGGCCGGGTCGCTGTAACGATACGGGTCTTCGAACAGCCCCAGCGCGTGCTTGAGGCGCAGCACGCGCCGCACGGCGTCGTCTATCAGCGCCGTGTCCACCTGTCCGGCTTCCACCAAGTCCTCGAGGTGGTTTATGTAGGCCGAGGCTTCCATGTCAATATCGGATCCCGCTTTAATGGCCCGGCTGGCCGCCTCTTTGAGGTCAGCCGCTACGCCGTGATCAACGATCTCGCCGATGGAATTCCAGTCTGACACCACGACTCCCCGGTAGTTCCAGTCGCCTTTCAACAGGGTTCTTTGCAGGTACTGATTGGCCGTAGCGGGCAGGCCGTCCACGTCGTTGAAGGCATTCATGAAGGTAGCCACGCCCGCGTCGGCGGCGGCCTTGAAGGGGGGAATGACCTGGTTGAGGAGCGTTTCGCGGTTGATAAGGACGTTGTTATAGTCCTTACCCGCCGTGACGTACCCGTAGCCCGCAAAATGCTTGGCGCACGCGGCAATGCTCGACGGATCGGCCAGTGACGTTCCCTGAAAGCCCCGGATGCGTGCCTCGCCGATGCGGGCATTGAGGTAAGGATCTTCGCCCGCGCCCTCCATCACCCGTCCCCAGCGGGGATCCACCGAAACGTCCAGCATGGGGGCAAACGTCCAGTGCAGGCCGGCGGCGGCGGCCTCTTTGGCGGCGGCGGCGGCCGTTTCCTGCATCAGCGCCAGGTTCCAGGAGGCACTCTCGCCCAGCGGAATCGGGAACATGGTTTTGTAGCCGTGAATCACGTCGTAGGCAAACAGCAGCGGGATGCCCAGGCGCGAGTTTTCCACCACCAGCCGCTGCAGTTTTTCGGTCTCGGCGGCACCCACCAGGTTGAGCACCGAGCCCACCTGACCGGACATCAGTTGGGTGTAGCGCACGCTATCTTGGCCCGCTTTGGCACCCGGCCCGGTGAGCTGGGCGCCCACCGAGTACTGGTTCAACTGACCGATCTTCTCCGTAAGAGTCATGCGCGACAGGAGCGCGTCCACCTTGGCCTCGGTTTGGGTGTCCTGTGCGCGGAGCGTACAAGGTGAAAAAAGCGCAAACATGACCAGCAGGTTTGCGAAGTGACTGCCCGTTAATTTCATGCGGATTGATCTGCTGGCCCGTTATTCTACTTGAAAAACCCGGACATAATCAACGACCATCCGCTGGGGGTAGGTGGAGGTAGCATCGGGATTACCGGGCCAATTGCCACCCACGGCGACGTTGAAGAGGAAGAAGAACCGCTCCCGGAATTCGTCCAGGTGACTGGGGGTCAGGTCAATGGATCCGTAGGGTTGGTTGTCCAACAGCCAGGTGATCCGGCGCTCGTCCCACAAAACGGAGTACACGTGAAACTTATCGGCGAGGGTACCCGAGCTGAGTTGCTTCGAGTGGCCGAAGTTGGCGTATCCCTGGTCGCTTTGCCAGTGTACAGTGCCGTGCACGGTGTTTTCTTCGCCACCCACCATTTCCATGATGTCAATCTCGCCGCAGAAGGGCCAGCCGATCTGCGAATGGCTGTCGCCGAGCATCCAGATGGCGGGCCAGATGCCTCGCCCGAAGGGCATGCGGGCCCGAATGTCAATCCGGCCGTAGCGGAAAGACTGCCGTCCCTCGGTTTTGATCCGCGACGAGGTGTAGCTGCGCCCCCCGAAGGTTTCGCGCCGCGCCTCGATGGTCAGAAAGCCGTCCTGCACGGTGGTGTTCTCGCGGCGGTAAAACTGCAACTCGTTGTTGCCCCAGCCGCACAAGTCCGGACAGCCCGAACCGATTTGGTGCTCCCAGTCGGAAGAGAGGGTATTTCCTTCAAACTCGTCGCGCCACACGAGTTGGTAGCCCGGATACGACTCGGGGCTCACGTAGCCGTCGTTGGCGGAACTGCTGTCGTCGCCGGCCAGGGTGACGGCAATGCGCTCTTCTTCCGTTACGAACGCATTGGCCGTGGCGTGCGCCTGCACGCGCACCGTAAACTCACCGCTGCGGGAATAGGTGTGTTCCACCGTAGTGGCGGTACTAAACTCCTCGTACTCGTTGGAGTCGCCCGTGAACACGCGAAAAAAATTGGCTTGGTTGGCGGCAAAGCGGATGGAGACCCGGCCCTGCGCTTCGTCTAAGAACGCTACGCGGAGGCTAAGGTCAGACGGGAGCGTAGGCTCCATGTTATCTGCTTTCTGCTGGCACGACCAGGAGAAAAGCCCCGATATGACGATAAAAAAATAAGTTGCAATTTTCATGATGGGTGGTTTTTGAGTGTGGGGCCCCTCACTGAGGGCGAGGCATTGGCACCACGAGGGAGGTGTCTCCTCCCTCGTGGTTTTCCAATGCGGCCACTGAAAAATGGCTACTCAATGTTGATCTGATCAACGAAGAAAGTGCCTCCGTTGGGAACGTCCCAACTGGGAAACAATACGATCCGGTCGAGGGTGAGGCTATCTCCACCCGACAAATCGAAACTCAGTTCGACCCAGGTCTCGGCCGCGCTCACGTTGGCGTCTGCCTCTACAAACTGGGTGTTATTGGTGGAGCTTTCCACTTTGAATCGGAAAACACCCGCCTGAGGCGCCCACACCTTGAGGGTGGCCGTCGTGCTGGGGCCGACGCTGACGGCGTTCTCCAGGTCAAACAAAGAACCCGAGAACCCCTGGAAGCCTTTTTCCAACTGCAGCACCTTGCTGGTAACGTTGAGGCCGCTCCGGTCGGGGTTGTCTATGATCGTGGCCACGTTGCCCTCAAAGGAGTTAATGGTTGGCGATTGGCTGTCGAAGTCGAGGGGCAAAGTGGCCTTCACCACCACCACGGGATCGTCGCCGCCGCTGTCGAACCCGGCCGGGATGAGCGTGTGGTACCAAAATAAACCCTCGTCGCTTTCATCTACAGTTCTGATTACCAGCTGATTTTCCGTAAGCTCCAGGATCTCGTACACCCGTTCGCTGCCCACGTAGAACCCGATCCAGCCGTTTTGGCTCAGTGTCAGGCGTGGGAATCCGGTTTCGGGCTCTTCGATGGTCCATTGCATACCCTCCGGTGCCGTAAACGGGGCCGAGCGGTCGCCCACGCCCGGGTCGTAAGCACCGGGGAAGCGATCCTCAAAGGCGGCTTTTAAATACACCAGGCCGTTGGTTTCGTGCGTAAAACCAAAGTTGGCCAGGCGGAACGTGTATTGGTCGGAGTAGAGTCCGGAACCAGCTTTGTCCAACGCCGGGGCCGAAAAGAACTGCGGAAAGTCACCCGCTTCGGCCGGATTGGGACCTACCCCGAAGTGGCCCGATCGCAAAGAGTCAATCACCCAGGTTTTGCCATTGACGGAATCTACACCGCCCGTCAGGAAGTTAAAGATTTCCCGGTCGAGCAGGGTGGGGTCGGTGCGTTCGATGACGATCACCTGGCTGGAAGTAACACTGCCTAGGGCATTGCTGGCCGTTAGCGTAACCGTGTACGACCCGGCCAGGGGATAAGTGCCCGTGGCCTGCGCGCCCTGCGCCGTTCGTCCGTTGCCCAGATCCCAGTTCAGGAGGAGGTTGGGATTGCTAGCCGTAAAGTTGATGATGTTTTCATTGGCAGCAGACGGTGCAAACGTAAAGGCGGCATCCTGCTCGGTGAGCGGCGCTACGCCGTTGTCGTCGTCGTCGTTTCTACAAGCCCCCAGCAGCAGGAGGAATGCGAATAGATACGTTAAGTTGATTTTCTTCATGATCTTGGTGTAATTTGTTGTAGGTAAAGTTTAATAGCCAGGGTTCTGGCTCCAGTTGCCACCGGCCAGGTCAATTTCGACCTGCGGAATGGGGAAGCGCTCATTTTTTCCGGACTGAAACCCGGTGATTCGGTCGGCGGCCTGTCCGGTTCGTACCAAGTCCCAAAACCGCAGCCCTTCGCCGGCCAGTTCCCAGCGACGTTCCTGCCAGATGGCCTCCGTCAGCGCGTTTCCGCTCTGGGTAACGGGGGGTAAGCCCACCCGCTCGCGTACGGCGTTGAGGTACTGCTGGGCGGTGCCGTCGTTGCCCGCGCCCCGGTTGTGCGCTTCGGCGGCCATCAGATAGACATCGGGCAGGCGGATGACCCGGTAGTTGACCGGGCTGGTCAACTTCACATCGGGCAGGCCCAGCTCATTCTGCCGGGCAATGTATTTGTTATTGTAGAAGCCCGTGTGCCCGCCACCGCCGATGGCGAAAGAGATTGCGCCGGGGTTGGGCTGAGCGGCAATAAAAGCGGCCAGGTTCAGGACGGCGCCGTCTCGGCGAAGGTCGCCTTCGACAAAAGAGTTGTAGAGGTCTTCGGTGGGCAGGTTGTAGCTAAAGCCATCCGCGTAAAACGGGCCCACGTACTGGCGGATGCCGTTAAAACCAGGACCCAGATTGCCTTGCAAACAGGCAAAGCAGCCGAAGTCGCCACCTTGTTGACCCGTGTACTGGATTTCAAAAACCGACTCGGAATTTCCTTCCTGCGCCACGTTGAACAAATCGGCGTATTCCTCGCTCGACGTAACCTGAATCAGGCTGTAAGGCCCTTCGTTAATCACCCGGTCGAGCACCTGGGCAGCCTCCGCGAATTTATTCTGATAGAGATAGGCCTTGCCCAGCAGCGACAGGGCCGCCCCTTTCGTGACCCTCCCGACCACGGGCACCGTCCAGTCGAGGTGCTCGATGGCCGCCAACAAATCGCTTTCGATCTGCGCGTACACCTGCGCCTCGGTGGCCCGCTCGGTTTGGTTCACCTCGTTGATGCCCAGTCGGCGGTCAATCACCAGCGGCATCCCGCCGAAATACTTGACCAGCTCGAAGTAGAAATAGGCTCTCAGAAAGGAAGCCTCCGCATAAATCCGGTCTTCCTGCGGCAGGTTGCTGACGTTTCCCCGCGCCTCGAAGAGGAAGTTTGCCCGGGCGATGCCCGTGTAGTTGTAACGCATGATGAGTTGCAACTCGTTGTTGACGCCCCCGTGGATCATGTCCTGGATGTCGTGCAGGCCGCGGGTATCGTTGACGCTCTCGCCCCCCGCGATGGCATTGTCGGACGCAATTTCGCCGATCCAACTCGTCAGGTAAGAGGTCTGGAGCAAGTCGTAGGCCCCCACCAAAGCCCGGTCGTAGTCTTGGGGCGTGTTGAAAAAATTCTCGGCGTCTTCGGTAAAGAGGGGATCTACGTCTAGGAGCGAGTTGCAGGCCGTCGGGCTCAGCATCCCAACAAGCAGTAGGAGGGCGATGAATGTATTTTTCATTTTTCTCACGGTTGTAATTAAGAACGGATGAGATTAAAAATTGAGTGATAGGCCACCCATGAAAGTCCGGGGCTGCGGATAGAAGCCAAAGTCAATACCCTGGCTCAGGGGTGCGCCCGAACCCACATCCGGATCGAATCCCCGGTAGTTCGTAAGGGTGAACAGGTTAATAGACGACACGTAGATCCGCAGGTTGCTGGCCCGGAACTGATTGGACAGGCGCTCGGGGAAGGTGTAGCCTAGCTGAATGTTGCGCAGCCGCAGGAAAGAGCCGTCCTCGACGAAATAGTCCGAAAAGACAGTGTTGCGCGTGGTGCCCACGGTTTCGCGGGGGTGCTCGTTGCTGGTGCCAGGGCCAACCCAGCGGTCAAAACGGTATTCGAGTCGGTTGGCAAAGGGCTGCTGCCGCTCGTAGTTCCGGACGATGTCATTGCCGAGGGAAGCGAAGAAATTGGCCGAAATATCCAGTCCTTTGTAGTTGCCGTTGATGTTAAAGCCCATCGTAAAATCCGGAATCGGGCTGCCGATCATGGTCTTATCGCTGTCACCGCCGAAGTCTATCCGGCCGTCACCGTCCTGATCTACGAAGCGAAGGTCGCCGGGCCGGGCGCCGGGTTGCAACACCGGGCTGTTGTCAATTTCGGCCTGGCTCTGGAAAATGCCGTCCGTTTGGTAGCCAAAGAAGTAGCCGATCGGAAAGCCCGCTTGGAAGCGCGTGGCGATTTCTCCGCCTACGCCGAAGGGGGCACCCGGAATGAAGTCCACGCCGTCGGGCGTCCGCAGCACCTCGTTGTTGAGGTAGGTGAAGTTGTAGTTGATCGAAAGACCGGCGTCTTTTTTACGGATCAGGTTAAAGTTCAGGTCTAACTCCAGCCCGTTGTTTCTCACGTCCCCGCCGTTGACGAAGGGAGGAAAGCCGCCAGATCCGAAACTACCCACCAAGGCCGATACATTGGGGGAGAAAAGCAGGTCGCGGGTGTCTTTAATAAAGTAATTGACAGAGGCATCTATCCGCGACAAGAGGGTAAAGTCAACCCCTAGGTTGAGTTGCTGGGTGGTTTCCCACCGCAAATCGGGGTTGGAGGCGCGGCCGATGGCTACCCCCTGCTGGATGACGTCGTCGAAGACGTAATTGCCCACCCCGTTCAGCAACCCTCTCCAGGCAAAATTCCCGATCCGGTCGTTGCCCACCACGCCGAAACTGGTGCTCAACTTGACAAAGTCGAACACCCGCGAGCTGAAGAACTTTTCCTGAGAAATCACCCAGGCACCCGATACCGACCCGAAGTACCCGAAGCGGTTGTTGGGGCCAAAGCGCGTGGAGCCGTCCCGGCGGAGCACACCCGAAAACAGGTATTGCTTTTTGTAGTCGTATTCGGCACGCACAAACTGCGAACTCAGGCGCTGAATGTCCCGGTAGCCTCCCACGTTGTTGAGAAATCCGCCGGGTGCCCGGTTGGTGCCCACGTTGGCCAGGTCCACGGAATTGTTGGGAATGTTGAGCCCCGTGCCGTTCAGTTCCTCGGCGATCACCTCGTTGAAGGAGAGGCCAAACGTACCCGAGAAGTTGTGTGCGTTCCCGAAGGTGCGATCGTAGTTCAAGAATCCCTCCGTTACGTAGTCCATGAAGGTTGCCCGCGACTGGAAAACGCTGGCGCCGCGCTCAATTTCCACGCCCCCCACCGGATCGCCGATCAGCACCGTGGTCGGATCCAGGTTCTCGTTGGCAGCGGTATTGGGCGCTTTGCCCGGTCCGTACCACACGAGCGGATTGAAGCTTTTGAAATCCACGGCGGAATAGTTGTAGCCAATCCGCGCGCTGGCTTTTAGGTACTGATTGATGTCGTAGCCCAGCTCTTGCTTGCCCGTGAGTTTGTTGACGCTCGACTCATTGAACGTGTTTTCTATCTGCGCCAAGGGGTTGATGATATCCGTGACCCGCTCCAGATAAGAGAAGCGGTCTTCGGTACGCACCGGCTCAGTGGGGTAGGCATTGATCGTGTTGTAGAGCACCGAACCGATGCCATTTTCGGGCAATCGGCTGCCCGTTTCGCGGGTGTAGAGCAGCACGTTGGTCAGGACAAACCGCGGGGCCAGTTCCGTGGTAAGGTTCAGGCGGGCGTTGTAGCGTTCGAAATTGGCCTTCGGCCCGCCCACGATTCCTTCTTGTCCGAAATAAGAAGCGCCGATGTCGTAGGTCGTCTTGTCACCACCGCCCGAAATGCCAAAATTGTAATTTTGGATGGGGGCTTCTTGAAACACCTCGTTTTGCCAGTCAGTACCGGTGCCCAGTTGGGTATTGGGAAAAGGAGCGGGGCGTTGTCCGGCAAGGTGCGCCTCGTTGACCAGAATGGCGTACTGGGAGGCATTGAGCAGTTCGAGTCGGTTGGACGTCTCCTGCACGCCGTAGTAGCCGTCGAAGCGAAACCGCGGCTTCGTGTTCTTCTTGCCCTTCCTGGTTTCGATTAGGATGACGCCATTGGCGGCCCGTACGCCGTAGATGCCCGCCGTGGCATCTTTCATGATGTTGACCGACTCGATGTCATTCGGGTTGAGGGCGTTCAGCCCGGCCTGGTCGTAGATCACGCCGTCCACGATGATGAGGGGGTTGTTGTCGCCACTGGTGGAAAGCCCCCGGATTCGGATGTTGGCACTGCCGCCCGGAGCCCCCGAATTGGTAGTGATGTTTACCCCCGAAACGGCCCCCTGCAAGGCCTGGTCGAGGCGAGGCACTTGCCTTTGGGTGACCTCCTCGCCGCCGATGCGGACACTGGCTCCCGTGAGCTCTTTGCGCTGCGTGGCGCCTCCGTAGCCCGTGACGACCACCTCGGAGAGTTGCTCAATGCTGAGTACCATGTACACATCAATCACAGACCGATTGCCGATCTGAATTTCCTCGCCGAGCATCCCGACGAAACTGAACGACAATACGTCCGCGCTGTCGGGCACCGCGATGGAGTACTTGCCTTCGGCGTTGGTGACTACTCCGGTGGAAGTCCCCTGGATGGTTACCGTGACGCCCGGAAGAACGCCATTGTCTTCCTGGGAATATACCGTACCCACAACAGTTCTGCTCTGGGCATGCACGAATGGGAGGCAGAGCAACAGCCCTGCCAGGGTGAGTATAGCTTTGGTCATTTGGTGATGGTGGTGATGCGGTAGGGTAATGTAAGCGATTTTACCAGTCGGTGGTTTTGCAAACTTGCGCAAATGCCATCGAAACCTTACGTTTACGAATACATCAATACTACATCAAAGGCTACATCGTGCATTCTTAAAAACACATCAGGCGTATCTCAAGCGGGTTTTTCGGGGATTGGGGCCAGAAAAGCATTGCGCAGGACAGCCAACGCCGCGTCGGACAGATCAAGGCCCAGTTCGTTGGCCAGCCTTGCTGCTGCGCCCTTCGTTCGGCCGTCCCGGGGCTTATCTGGCCACCTAGCGGCTACCCTGTACCGTCGCGCCGGGCCTACCAGACCAGCGTCAGCTACGATCTCGGCAGGCCATCGGCGAGTGATCTTTCTGCCACAGCGCACCACCGGGGCCTATGCGCCCGGTAGTGCGTCGTCGCCCCGAAGGCGTAGGGCAGTCCGTGCTGGCCGACGGTCTTGCATCGCCCGCCGGATTGCCGGGCGCGCACGACCAGGGACGCCAACCCGCCCGCACGAACCACCCACAGGCTCCCCACACCACCACATTATGCGGTCAATATTCATTCTCTTCGCCCTGCTCAGCAGCAGCCAACTCTTCGGAAAACCGAGAACCATCGGGCTTCCTTTTTCGACCTATTTCTCCAGTCAGGACTACCGCGGAGGCATCCAGAACTGGACGATTACGCAAGGGCCGGAGGGCATCATTTACGTCGCCAACAATTTTGGCTTGCTGGAATACGACGGCCTACATTGGCACCGACACATCATGAGCCTGGGCGTCAAGTGCCGCGACGTGTACGTGAACCAAGAGGGGCTTATCTATGCCGCTGGCCAAGGGGATTTTGGTTATTTCTCGGCCGAGCCAAACGGCAAACTGCAGTACCGCTCCCTTGCCGATAGCTTGCCGGAGGCGTTGCGAAACTTCGACGAGACCTGGCGAATCTTCAAGGCCGATACGTTGCTGTACTTCTGTACTTTCGAAAAAGTATTGGTCTTCGACCACCACCACCAGTTTCGTCAGGCCGTCAATTTTAACGACAGACCCGAAAGTTTTTACCTGGTCAATAACCAGGTGTACGTGGATCAACCCCACATTGGCCTGGCCAAGTTGGTAGGCAATCAGTTTGTACCCGTCGAAAGCGCCGCCTTGTTAGCCGACAAAAGGGTTTCCGGTATTTTGCCCCTGGAAAAAAACAAGCTGTTGGTAGCTACGGCCCATCACGGCGTGTTCGTAATGGATCAATCGGGGGTAAGTCCTTGGAATACCCCCTACCAGGATACGCTTATCGAATCCACCATCAATACGGCCCTCCGGCTACAGAATGGCGATATCGCCTTCGGCACGCAGAACGGAGGCGCTTATGTGTTCAATAGCCAGGGCGAGCTGAAACTTCACCTCGGCAAGGGCAAAGGAATCGAGAGCCGGACGGTCTTGTCCATATTCGAAGACCGGCACCTCAACTTGTGGCTGGGCCACAACAACGGCATTAGCTTGGTAGAACTGGCCGTCCCCTTTGCGCATATCAACGAGCAGTGCGGACTTCCCGGTACCGGATACGCCGCCCTTCTCCACCAAGACGACTTGTATTTGGGTACCAACAACGGGCTCTACGTGCAGCGTGCCCAGCAAAAAGCCGGGCATTTGGAGCTGGTGGACAACTCGGGAGGGCAGGTGTACAGCCTCTGTCACGTGGGCGACGAATTGCTCATGGGTCATCACCTCGGCAGCTTCCGAATTGAAGGCCAAAAAGCCGAAAAGATTGCGGACATCCCCGGTTCGTGGATGTTTCTGGACTTGGAAAACCGTCCGGATGCGGTTTTGCAAGGCCACTACAAAGGGATCGCCCTGTTCGAAAAAACGCCCGCGGGCTTGGTTTTCCGCCACCGTATCGAAGGCTTTGCGGAGTCGTCGCGGGTGATGCGCGAAGACAGTCAGGACGGGGGCATCTGGATGACGCACGGGTACAAAGGTGTGTTCAAATTGTTTTTGAGTGAAGACGCTAAAAATGTCAGGGCGCAATACTTTTCCGAAGCGCGTGGATTGCCGGGAAAGCGATTGATCAGTGTGCACAAGGTGGGTAGCCAACTTTTGTTCCCCACCGAACGGGGGATTTACCAATTCAACCACGCCGGCAATTTCTTTGAGCCCTACGAGGCGCTGAACGCCCACATCGGTTCCCACAGCACCCTCATTAGCTTGGAGGAAGACGTGATGGGAAACCTCTTTTACGTTGCGCTGAATCAGATCGGGCTGTTGAAAAAAAATAGTGACGGCAGTTTTGCGCACAAAACCAACGTGTTCAATCGGTTAAAACTACTGCTCAACGACGACTTACAATACCTGATGTCTCCGGGGGCAAATCAGATTCTTTTTGCCGCCAAAGAGGGCTTCATTTTCTACGACGACCACAGCGCCTACAACGATCAAATGGATTTCAACACGCTTATCCGGAAGGTTTCGATCGGCGGAGAACAGGATACCGTCATCAGCTACGGACGGTACTGCGCCGATGGCGTGCTGAGTTTTCGGCAGGGGGCAGAAAATACGTTTGTGCTCACTGCGCAGCAAAATAACATAGCTTTTGAGTTTGCGTCACTTTTTATACCGAACCTAAACACGACGGACTATCAGTTCTATCTGGAGAACCAGGAAGCTGGATTTAGCGAATGGACTAACAAGACCACCAAAGAGTACACAAATCTGCGGGAGGGAAACTATACTTTTCGGGTACGGGCGCGCAATATTTACAATCACATCGGTCAGGAGGCGCGTTTTTCTTTTTCGGTACTTCCACCCTGGTACCGCACGCAATGGGCCTACACCCTGTACGGAGTGTGCACCCTGATATTCGGGATCATGATTTACGTAGCTTTTGAAGAACGGTACCGGCGAAAGGCCGTCCGCATCACCCGTGCGAAAGAGCAAGAAATTAATCAGAAGGAGGGGGAGCTAAAAAGCTCGGAGCAAGAAATTGAGCGGCTGAGAAGTGAAAAATTAGAGGCCGAAATCGCCGCCAAGAACAAGGAACTTGCCACCTCCACCATGCACCTTATCAATAAAAACAGCTTTATTAATTCGGTAAAATCTCATCTCAATGCCATCGTGAAGCACCGCAACAACGAAGGGGTAAACTCGGAGATCAGGAGGATCATCAAAGACATAGACAAAAACATCTCTACCGATGGCGACTGGGATCACCTCGCCGTGCACTTTGACCAGGTGCACGGCGATTTTGCACGGCGGCTTAGGGAGGCTTATTCTGACCTCACGCCGCAGGAAATGAAACTCAGTGCTTACCTGCGGCTCAACCTGAGCACCAAGGAGATTGCCGATTTGCTCAGCATTTCTACGCGCGGGGTAGAGATTGCCCGCTATCGTTTGCGCAAAAAGCTCGCCCTCGACCGCTCTACTAACCTGCAAGATTTTATCCTGAGATACTGAGGCGGGTGCACAGGCAAGCCGGGCGTGCGCGCGTACCTGCGCCACCCACCCGCACAACAGCCCCTCGCGTGCATCCTCCCCGCGCTGGGTTGCGCAACGCCGCTGCCGAGAGGCCCGGCCCAAGTAGGAACGCCCCACCGTGCGTCCCTACTTCTTTGCGAAATGTTAAAGTGGCCCGTCCCGCCAAATTTTGGGGTTTTTATGGGTTAGCTACAACCAATCTGGTAGTAAATTTCTAATAACACAGTTCAATTATTTTTTTAAACAAACGTGAAATATGGGGTCATAATATGACGAAACAAACTCATTTTTTCACAAATACGGAAGGCTTCCCGTCATAAAAGTAGTTGCTCTTTCAACAGCGTTGGGTGGTTATCAGCTACCTTGCCGGGCGTCAAGGCAAGCGGATCGCCGCCCGTTTGCATGAAGATCTTGTATAGCTGGGCCTTCTTAGCTTGCGTAAGCATAAGGCTTTGGAAAGGTATATTTGTATTTTATGCATACAAAATTACCAATTTTTCTAGCCCTATGCTTTCTCCATGCTCCTATTACCCCATAGTTCACGTTAGTTGAGCTATCAATCGTGTAGTTGTCCTGATTTTTTTATTAAAATTGAGGAAGATATTTCTGTTATTTCCACCAAAAAAAGTTAAAATGCCCTGTGTAAATCAATTTTGATGCTTACGTCTTTTGGCGGTGGTCTAAAATAACAATGAATCAACCCGATTCGAAACCGCTTAGCAAGCGTACGCTGGTCTACGGTATCGTAATTTTGTGCCTGGGCACTGCGGTGTTTTTTTTGGTTGCCGACCAGCGTCAATCCTTTCCGGCACCCGTGGACTCTCGGTCGTTGCCGGAGGCTGTACCGTCCGACCGCCTGGTTGCGGTCGCCCCCGCTGCCGACTCGGCCAGCCACCCCCCCATCGCAGCGGCCCCGGCATCCCGTTTTGATTTCCGTGCTGAGTTGGAGCAGCAAAGGGAGCATTTCGAGAAGTACATCGCCGCGCATCCTTACCACAACCGCCCGTTCCGCAGCAAAGCGGATTGGAAAAAAATGCCCAAACAGGATCGCCCCGACATGGCGGCCGAACTAGATTTTCTGCTGACCCTCGACCCGGCCACCCAACAGGTGCCCATCGAGCGCAAGTACGCGGCCAATGAGGAGGCCACGCAACGTATCTCCTTCCAAAAAGCTATCGAAGACGTCAGTTGGGTAGAACGAGGTCCTAATAACGTAGCCGGTCGCACGCGCGCCCTCACCTTTGACCCAAACGACCCCACAGCAAGCAAGGTGTGGGCGGGAGGAGTAGGCGGCGGGCTTTGGTATTCCAATAACCTCTTTGATGCCTCACCCAATTGGATACACGTGGACGGCTTCTGGGACAACATCGCTGTAAACTGTATTGCTTTTAATCCTGCCAATACCCAAGAAATCTACGTCGGTACTGGCGAGGGCTGGTACAACCAGGATGCCTTGCAAGGGGGTGGCATCTGGAAAAGCGCGGATGGAGGCACTACTTGGAATCGATTGCCCGGTACCGACCCTGGGGCTTTTAATAGTGCCAGCGATTGGCACTACATCAACAAAATCGTCATCAAAAACGATGGAACCATTTTTGCTGCCACCCGAGCTTGGTTTATCAATAGAGGAGGCATTATGCGCTCTACTGATGGCGGTACCACCTGGACGAAAGTACTGAGTGTCTTTGCACAGGATAACACCATTCTCGACCACGCCGCCGACCTCGAAGTGGCGGCCAACGGCGACGTGTACGCCACCTTCGGAGTCTTCTCGCAAGGAAAAGTGTTTAAATCGCTGCACAGCGCTAATGGGGCCTCCGGAACCTGGACAGATCTCTCGACGCAAATTGGTGTAGGCAACACGCAGCGCATTGAACTGGCCTGCGCCCCTTCTGACCCCAACATTATCTATGCAGTGGCCCGCTCGGGTCCATTTTTGTCGGTGCTGGGCCAGGACGTTGCCTGGTTCAAAAAAAGTACGGACGGAGGGGTTAGCTGGACAAACCGGACCATCCCCTTGTACCGCGAGCAGAATTGTACGCTGGGAACACAGCACTTCACCCGCGGGCAGGCTTGGTACGACCTGATTTTGGCTGTACACCCTACTAACCCAGATCTGGTGCTGGCAGGGGGAATTGATTTGCACAGAACGACTGACGGAGGTACAACTTGGCAAGGTATCTCTTACTGGACGGGTAAATGCCTGCCTTATGTACATGCCGACCAACACGCGATACAGTTCAGGCCTGACGCAAGCAATGAAATCATTGTAGGCACTGATGGAGGGGTGCATTACTCGTCAAATGCTGGAAATGCTTCGGCTACCCCTACTTTTACAGAAAAAAATACGGGTTACAACGTCACCCAATTTTACGCTTGCGCCGTCAAGAACGAGGCCAACAGTCACTATTTCTTGGCCGGGTCGCAAGACAACGGGACGCAACAATTTACGAAGCCCCAGGCGGGCAGTACCCAGGAAGCGACGGGCGGTGACGGAGGATTTTGCCACATTGATCAGGTGGACCCGGCGATTCAACTGACAGCGGTAGTCTACAATCGCTACTTTCGCTCGCTCGATGGGGGAGTCACTTTCACCACATTCTACAATAACCAGCAGTCGGGCTCTTTTATCAATCCTACGGACTATGACAGCCAGCGAAAGATCTTGTACTGTACGGCCAACCCCGACTCGCTCCGCCGCCTGAGCAACATAGACGCCACGCCTACTGATACCCGTTTCTTTCTCGATCTGGGCGGTACCCGGCTTACGGCCCTTCGGGTAAGCCCCTATCAGGATGTACTTTTTATAGGGACAATGGGGGGAAGAATTTTTAAGGTAACCAATGCCAGCACGGCTTCGCCGACTTTTCAGCGCATTGACAACGGCACGGTACCGATTACGGCCATTGGTGCCATTTCGTGCATCGAGGTCGGGGCCGACGACGACCAACTCCTGATCACCTTTTCTAATTACGGCGTCAACTCGGTGTGGGAAACTACCGATGGAGGAGCAAATTGGTACAGCAAAGAAGGTAATCTGCCTGATATACCCGTCAGATGGGCTTTGTACAATCCCGAAAACCGCAACGAAGTACTCCTAGCCACCGAAGTGGGCGTCTGGAGCGCCGATAACTTTGGGGCAGGCACCAGCGCCGCCCCCGAATGGGAGCCGACCAATATCAATTTGGCCACCACGCGGGCTACGATGCTCAAATACCGCCCCGCCGACAAAATGGTGATCGTCTCTACGCACGGCCGCGGCCTGTTCACCACCGACGTGTTCGTAGGCGAGTCGGTGGCCGACTTTGTGGCCGACCTGCGCAGTGCGTGCGACGGCAGCCTTGCGGCCCAGTTTACGGACGCTAGTCTCAAAGCCAAAAGCTGGGCCTGGGACGTGGACAACGACGGTCTCACCGACTACACCACCCAAAATCCTACGCATACCTACGCTGACCCGGGGATCTACTCAGTGAGCCTGACCATCAACGACGGGGCAAGCATCAAAATCCGTCGGGACTATATCGTGGTGCAAGCCGAAGCCCCGCGTGCCACGGCGGCGTGTACCAACGCGCTAAATCTGAACAATCCGTTTGGCATTGGCCTGTACCGCGTGGCTATTGCTGACATAGACCACACTACGCCGCACCAAGATGGCCCTTACCATGACTACAGCTGTAGCCAAGCCACGCAGCTTTTCCCCAACACGACGTATCAAATCACCGTCCGTACCGGTACTACCAATTCCGAGGGTGTTGCCGTGTATATTGACTACAACGAAAATGGCACTTTTGAAGCTGGAGAATTGGTCACCACTTTTGCAGCCAATAAAGACGGACAGCGTACCAATAGTTTTACCACTCCTGCTGCAGCAATCAAAAATAAACTTCTCCGAATGAGGGTGGTTTCTCGTTATGATGCTGTGCCTACCAATGCTTGCAATACGGGCAATTATGGCCAATCCGAAGACTACGGCGTTCTGTTCACCGATACGTACCTGTGGCAAGGTCTGGTCAGCACGGATTGGGATACACCAGCCAACTGGACGTCGGGTACCCTGCCCACCGCTAGCAGCGAAGTCCTAATTCCCCAAGCGGCGCCCTTGCAGCCCATGCTGGCCAGTAATACCGCCGTGAAAAGCGTACAAATTGCGCCGGGGGCTTCCCTGAGCATGAGTGCCGGCGGCACGCTGAGCTTGCAAAATGACCTGCTGGCCCAGGGCGAGGTGATTGTCTTGGGGGCCACTGACCAGACCCTGCCGCCTACTTTCCGGAAACTGGCGCGCCTCACCATTGATGTGCAGGGCGCTACCGCCACCTTGTCCGACGACATGGTCATTTCCGATACCCTCCGGATGCAAAGCGGAATGTTGAACTTGAACGGCTTTGCCCTCGACCTGGGGCTCACGGGGCACCTGCGGGAAGATCGGGCCGCCAACGCCATCGTGACCGACAACACCCCCAATTTGAGCCAGTCCAGCCCGGGCGGCTACATTCGCCTGACCCAACGCCCCACCGGTGCTTTGCTCAGCGAGATTGGCGGCAGCGGGCTTTCCCTGCAAAATGCCGGGACGGTCAGTATTGATCGCTACCATTATCAGGTAGAAAACTTCTCCCTCAAGAAAATCTATGCCCTCACGGGCACGCCGGCCAATGCCACCATGCGCATTGCCTACGCCCCGGCCGAGCTGGCAGGTATCACCGAAGGCCCCGGCCTGCGCCTGTGGCGTAGGGGAGACGATGATGTTTGGGCGAACCAAGGGGGTACGTGGACCGAAGCGGAGGTTAGCTACGTCGAGCTGGACAATGTATCGCAATTTTCTGCTTGGACCGTAGGGGATGTCAACGTCGGCTTGCCCGTTACCCTGCGCTACTTTGAGGCTGAGCGCGTGTCGCCCCAGCACGTCGAGTTACGCTGGCAGACTGCGCAGGAAATCAACAACCACGGGTTTACGATCGAGGCCAGCCCTTCGGCGTCCGACTTTGCCAGCATTGCCTTCTTGCCGGGCCAAGGCAACCAAAGCGAGCCCGAAACCTACGCGTACACCCATCTGACGCCCCGCTCCAGTTACTACCGCCTCAAACAAACGGATTTTGACGGCACCGTGACGTACAGTGCGATGGTCTTTGTTGAAGGCAGCCCGGATGATTTTTCGGTCAATTTTTATCCTAACCCGGTAGAAGATGAGTTGACGATCCGTTTTAGTAATCCCTTGTTGACGGCCACCGTAGTAACTGTCTACAATTCGAAAGGGCAAAGGCTCTATGCGGGGCGCGCAGCGGCCCAAGCGGATGAACTCAAAATTTACATGGGGGCATTTCCGCCCGGCGTGTATTTGATCCGCCTTGGCGAAGGTGAAAGCTTAAGGTTGAAGAAAGTTGTGAAAAAATAGGCGCGGTTAACACACTGGTTTTACAAAAAATTAGCTTTGTTATAGTGGCCAATGTTGGCATTTTTCTGTTCAGGCGCATGCGCACATCTGAAATAATCACCTTAGCTTCCTGGATAATGTTTGGAGGGGCTATCCTATTTTTTAACGTGTACAATAGTTACAAGAAAAGGCGCCTTCTGAATTTAATCGGAAAGTTTGGACTAAGAATTCCGCATGAGGACTATGTTTATCTGGTCGAACGGTACACCAATTTTTTTAGTCTTTTCGAAGGTTTTCCGAAAGAAAAAGACTATCCCGAGCTTTTCACAACTGAATTTAGACGTTTCGTAGAAAAAAATGAGCTAATTTATAAATTTTCATTTTATTTTTTAGTTTTATCCGCTACCACCGTGTTGGTCACATCACTTTTTGACCTCAGTTGAGACGGTCAAACAGGCACCTCTAAAAAACCCCAGCCTACTTGGACCCTGTCTAAATTTTGTTTTAGTGATTGATCTTCATGTGTAAATCGGCGATCAAGTGCTGACGGTGGCCCGCCGGGGAGGGCTATCCGCCTTCAAATGGTATGGCCCGCCTTCGAAGATGCTTACAATTAATTTTAATATGTAACCGATGGTCAGCATGTACCATTTGACTCTTCTGCGGGCATTTTTTGGGTTGAATTAAACTCACATCAAATTTTTACTGGCGTTCATATTATTAATTAAAATTATCAAATCGTCATATATAATAAATATTAAATATAATTATCAATGTAAAACATTAAATATATTGACTAAGCTTTTTCAATTCCAATTTGCATCTCACTTATAGAATATTGAATTTTGCGCCTGACATTACACGCCTACCAAATAGAGTAAACCTACAAACCTCACTATGCCATGCGCAAAATAAACCTTATTTGCTTGCTAATAGTACTATTTGGATTTGGGCAAGTTCGGGCTCAAGGATCCTTACAAGTAACACCCGCGGATTCGGTACTCAATCCTCTCCAATCCATCATTCAGGCCCTCGTGGGCGCTGGGGTTGAAATTTCCGATATCCAGCTCGTATCGGGGGCGGCTCTCCAATTTGGTTCCTACTCGGACACGCTGGCCAATGGTGCGCTCGGCCCTTCGGGTACGCGGGCGGGACTGATCATGACCACGGGCAGCGCCGTGCTCGCCCAAGGACCAAACGACGGTGGTGAAGAAGGTGCGGAGGTTGAAACGCCCGGCTTCGACTTGCTCGACAGTTTGTTGGTATCGAACACCACGGAGGATGCCTGCGTCATTTCCTTCAAGGTTCGTACGTCGCTGGACACCATCGCCTTCAACTACGTGTTTGGCTCAGAGGAGTATAACTCTTTTGTGGGGAGTACTTTCAATGACATTTTTGGATTTTTCATCTCGGGCCCGGGGATTGTCACCCAGCCGGGACTGCCGGCCAACACGCGTAACCTGGCCATTGTGCCGGGCACTACCAACACCCCCGTCGCGATCAACAATGTCAACCGGGGCTTCGAAATCACGGGGGCCAGCTTTCCAGCTTTTTACATTAACAATACAAATCTCCTAGGCGATCAACCCGCCATCCCGCAAGCACCCGATCCGGCCCGCCTGCAAAGCATGCAGTACGACGGCATCACGACGGTATTTACGGCTTTTTCGCCCGTACAACGGTGCGAAGAGTACACCCTGACCTTTGCCATTGCCGATGTAGGCGACGGATTTTACGACTCCGGTGTATTTATTGAAAAGGGCAGCTTGCGGGGCATTGGGATAGACATTTTGCCAACCTCGCAATATTCTACCCGCTTTGATTATGCCGTGGCCGGTTGCGCCCCCGGCGTGTTCGTGTTCAAACGCTCCCAAGGAGATGTGAACACGGTAGAAAAAATTGCCCGCTTCGAGATCGCCGGCACCGCCGTCAACGGCGTGGATTACACCGTCAATGGGGGCTTGCTCCCGGATTCGGTCATCATTCCGGTCGGGGCAGACAGCGTCGAAGTATTCATAAATACCGTCGTCGTCAGCGATCCTACCGACGTCAAGACCATACTGCTTATTCAGCAAGATTTATGCTCAGGCGAGAACCAAGGCGATACGGCCCGCCTGGTGCTGCGGCAGGAATTTTTATACGAAGTAGCAGATGCCTCCCTTTGCCAGGGTGACTCGGCCATTCAGCTTAACGTCAACAATCCGTTTGCGCCTGCGATTGTAGATCAAGACAACCCCCCATTTGTGTACACGTGGGCACCCGCGACAGGATTAAGTTGCACGGATTGCGAGTCTCCGATGGCCTCGCCCGATACCACCACACTCTACACCCTCACGGTTGTGGAACCACTCAGTGGTTGCGTGAATACCTCAGAAGCGTTGGTCAGCGTCCTTACGCCCCCCACGCTGACGCCCGTCATTACCCTCAGCGCCCAGACGTTTTCGATCACGAACAATCCCGGTCTGGACGTACGCTGGTTCCGCAACGACACGTTGGTGGGCACGGCGTCCACAATTACAGCCAGTTTGCCCGGCTTTTACTCGGCGCGCTTTGTGAACACGTGCGGAGAAGGGCCGACTTCCAACCTTCTCGGGTTCAATGTAACCCAAAGTCAGACGATCAGCTTCGATTCGATCCCTGACCAGTTTCTCGGCAGCGGCCCCTTGCTGCTGGTGGCCACCGCCAGTTCGGGTCTGCCCGTAAGCTTTACCCTGCTGAGCGGACCGGGACTGATAAACGGCAGCCAGTATCAGCTCACAGGGGTGGGCACCGTGACGATCCAAGCTTCGCAGGCGGGCGATGCAGATTTTGACCCCGCGCCGCCCGTAGCGCGTACTTTCGAGGTATTGGCTCCCTGCCTGACGCCGCAAAACCTATCTGCGTCAAACATCACGACCACGACGGCTACCTTAAGTTGGGCGGCGACGGTCGGTGCGCAGACCTACACCGTGGAACGTCGTGTGGTCGGAGACCTACCTTGGACGAGCAGCCAGACAGCCGGCACGAGCCTTGTGCTAACGGGCCTTCTCGCCGATACCGAGTACGAATTCCGAGTGCGCAGCAACTGCGAAGCTGGCCAGCAGAGTGACTTTAGTCCGCCGCTAAGCTTCACTACCCAAGCGCAGCCCCTGAGTCCGTGCGAAGTGCCCACAAACCTGAGTGCCACCATCGTCAATGCCACCACGGCCACGCTCAACTGGTCGGCGGCCGCCGGCGCGCAGACGTACACTGTAGAGCGCCGGCCGGTGGGGGAAATGCCCTGGTCGAGCAGCGTCGTCGCCGTCACGAGCCTTAGTCTGACCAACCTCCTGCCGGGCACTACCTACGAATACCGGGTTCTGAGTAACTGCCTGGAAAGCCAGCAAAGTGACTTCAGCGAGGTAGCCAGCTTTACTACTCCCAATGCCATTCCGGGCACCTGGACGGGTGTCTTCGATACCGATTACGACAAGCCTTCCAATTGGTCGGCCAACCTCTTGCCCGGCGCTACTCAGGATGTGATCATCCCTGCTGCGGCCCCCAATATGCCCGTGCTGAGCACGACCCAATCGGTACGCAACCTCACCATTGAGGCCGGGGCTTCGGTGACGATCACCTCGACGGGCACCCTCCAGCTCGGGGGCGACCTTAGCTGCGCGGGTATCTACGCCGGGCCGGGCACCACCGTTTTTGTGGGTAGCGGCAGCCAGTCCCTCGCCGGTCCGTCGGTCATCACTTTCGGCCGCCTGCTGCTCAGCGGGGGCGGTACCCTCACCCTCGATCAGCAGGTCCGCGTGCGCGGAGAATTCATTCTTGAGAACGGCTCCACCTTGGCTTTGACAAGTCGCACCCTCACCCTGCTTTCCGATGCCAGCGGTACGGCGCGCATACCGACCCTCAGTTCGGGGGCGGGGACGATCACACGCACCAGCGGCCGGGTGGTGATGCAGCGCTTCATCGGCAGCAGCCAGGCCCGCTACTTCAACTTGGGCACCCCCATGTTGCCCGCCGGACGCACGCTCGACTTTCCCTTTTTCCTCAGCAACAATGCCGCGAATACCCTCTTCTGGTACGATGAAGCCGTGCCGGGCGATAAGGATTTAGGCTGGAAGTCGCCGGCCGGTGTGACGGGCGGTTTGCCCTCTGGTCGAGGTTTCATCGCCTACCTCACCCAACCGCAAGTGATCAGCAGCAGCGGCCTGCCTCATATCGGGACGGTGCCGGCTCCGGTGAGCTATACCAACAGCGGACTGCCCGTATCGGACGGCTGGAATCTGGTGAGCAACGTCTATTGCGCCGAGGTTAGTTGGGCCGACCTGTTTGCCGTCAGCACCAACCTGACGCCTTTCGCCTACGTGCGACGCAATAATTCTACTTATCAAGTGCTGGAAAACACCGACGCAACGGCCAACATCCTGTCTTCGGAAAGCTTTTTTGTCAAGGCCACGGCCAGCAATCCGAGCTTGAGTTTTACGGAGGTGATGAAGGCAAGCTCGACGGGTGGCCGGGGACTATCGGCCAGTGCGGAGGTGCGGGTGATGATCAACCTCATCCAAGACGAAGAAGCTATCGAAACCCACACCGTCCGCTTCCGCAGTGGCGGCACAATGGGCTACGAGTCGAATCTGGATGC
Source organism: Catalimonadaceae bacterium (assembly GCA_036734065.1). GTDB lineage: Bacteria > Bacteroidota > Bacteroidia > Cytophagales > Flexibacteraceae > DAIMZG01. The sequence goes on along the minus strand of DAIMZG010000009.1, from coordinate 485 downwards.
GCTGTACCTGGCGGGAGGCTCGAAAGGCCTCTACAGCCTCAGCAGCACGGGCGAGGCCTTGGCCCTCCACACGGCGGGGGCCACGGCGACCGATCAGGTGGTCGGGCTGGGCGTGTTCGGCCCGGCGGGCGCCTATCAGTTTGACGTTGCGGGCCTGGGCAGCGTGCCTGCCGAAGTGAGCGTGCGCCTGGTGGACGCGCTGACGGGCACCGAGACTGACGTGCGGCAAGTCCCGTCGTACAGCTACCAACATACGGGCGGCACGAGCGAAGACCGCTTCGCGCTGGTCTTCGGCCCGGCGGAGGTGACGGGGCTGGCCTCCGCTTCTACTTATCAACTGCGGGTCTATCCCAATCCGGCGACGGAACAGTTGCGTATCAGCGGCTGGGCGGCACCGACCACTTCGCGCACGATCACGCTCTACGACGCCTTGGGCCGCCAAGTGCGGCAGGTGCGGGCCGCGGGCCTGGTGGCCGAGCTGGACG
>DAIMZG010000008.1:0-23723 GCA_036734065.1 Catalimonadaceae bacterium | reverse complement strand
AGATGATCCAGGCGGCCATCGAGCGGATGATGACGGGCCGGACGGCCATCGTGATCGCCCACCGCCTCTCGACCATTCAGCGGGCGCACCAGATTCTGGTCTTGGATCGGGGCGAGATCAAGGAACGCGGTACGCACGAAGAATTGCTGGCCCACGAAGGTCACTACGCTCGTCTGCACCGGATGCAATACAAGGAAGTCGTTTAGTTTGCGTAGCTTCAACCACCCAATCAACCGGATTTCCACCTTCGTGCATGTCAAATCCCCCTTACGATGGAACCGACGATTATCCGGGTAAAGTCCTGGTCTGAACTGCAAGATGCCCTTTATTTCGACTCCTGGTCGAGCTATCTGCAACGCTTTCGCTCTTCGTACGTGTACCGCGGCCTGGCCGACTGTCGCTACGACCTCTCGACGACGCTCAACCGCCTGGGCGAGTCGCACCTCGAAAAGCACTTGCTGCGCAACTTCATCAAGTATTCGCAGCTAAACCGTACCGACAACAACCTCTGGAACTGGCTGGCCCTGGCCCAGCACCACGGTCTGCCCACGCGCCTGCTCGACTGGACCTACTCGCCGCTGGTGGCCCTGCACTTTGCCACCTCCGAGTTTAGCAAATACGACCGCGACGGCATCATCTGGGCCGTGGACTACGTCAACTCGCTGCGGCACCTCCCCAACGAGATGGTAGGGCTTGTCAAAGAAGAAGGCTCGCACGTGTTTACGGCCGAACTACTCGACCAAACCGTCGTGTCGCTCAGCGAGCTCGAGAGCCGCAGCCGCGAGGACTTCGTCGTGTTTTTTGAGCCGCCCTCCCTCGACCAGCGCATCGTCAACCAGCACGCCTTGTTTTCGATGATGTCGTGCCCCGATACGGTTTTTAGCGAATGGCTCGAAAAGCCAGACGTGTCGGTCAACTACTTTCAGATCATCATCCCGGCCGAGCTCAAGTGGGAGGTGCGCGACAAACTCGACCAGGCCAACATCAACGAAAGGATGCTCTTTCCGGGCCTGGACGGGCTGGCCACCTGGCTGAAACGCCACTATAAAGACATTCGCAACGAACAAGAACGGCAGGCCGATTCGCGCCTGCGCTCCCTCACCCTCGACTGATGCGCGTACTCGACACCATCCCCCATGCCCAGTGCCAGATCACAATTTTTCAGTGGAACGGCAAGTACCTACTCAAATTTGAGCAGCCGGGTCTGGAGCAAACCTATAAAATCAGCGAACTGGACGTCACGGGCCCCGACGACGTGAAGGCCCTGCTCACCCCCGCCTTTCTCGATGCGGTGCTGGCGCAGTTCGCGCAAATGCGCCAGCACCTGCACCGGGGGCTAGCCGAGTTATAGACAACTGCCCGGCCCGGTTTCTACGTACATACGACGTAACCCATTTTTTGTATTATGAAAGTTGCCGTCAAGGATGTTATTCCTTTCGCCAAAGAAGTTTTTAAGCGATTCACCCAGCACGAAGTTTTCAATTTGGGGGCTTCGCTTGCCTATTATACCGTTTTCTCGATTGCCCCAGTGCTGATCATCGTCATTGCGGCGGCAGGTGTCATTTTTGGCCCCGAGGCCATGCGGCACGAAGTGTATGAGCAGTTGCGCGACCTGTTAGGCCGCGAAGGCGCGCAGCAGGTCGAAGCCCTGATCGAAAACTCTTATCAGAGCAAATCTACTTTTCTGGCTTCTGTGATCAGCATTGCCACCTTGCTTTTCGCCGCTACGACGGTGTTCTATCAGCTCAAAAACTCCCTCAACAAAATCTGGTACGTCCGGGCTACGCCCAAAAACGGGCTGGTCAAACTGGCCCTCGACCGGGCCTTGTCCTTCACGGTGGTGCTGGCCATCGGCTTTGTGCTGCTCATCTTGCAGGTAATCAACGCCGTGGTCGCGGTGCTGGGTAATTTTCTGAGCAGTCAGTTGCCCGAAGTGACCTATTACCTCATCGAGGTGCTCAACTTCGTAATCGCCCTGGGCCTGACGGCTTTTTTGTTTGGGCTGATGTTCAAATACTTGCCCGACGCCAAAACACACTGGCGCGACCTGTGGCCGGGTGCCATTTTTACGGCCCTTCTCTTTATGCTGGGGCGCACGCTGATTCGGTTCTACATCTCCCAGAGCAACTTTTCGGACACCTTTGGGGCGGCGGGTGCCATTATTATCCTGCTGGTGTGGGTGTATTACAACGCGCAAATTCTGTTTCTGGGCGCTGAGTTCACGGTGGTGTACGTAGAGCGCTACGGTGCGGGCCACACGCCCTCCGACAACGCCGTGCGGATAGTGCCCCAACCGGAACTCGTCGAAGAAGACGAGCCCGTCACTGAGTAGGTAAAACAAGTCGCTTGCGGTAGGGCATGCCTGCCTGCGGTAAGTTTATCGCCGTAAAGACTCATTGCTTCCGCCCCACAAATCGGATTACGGATCCTTCTCCCTGGTGGTATTGCCCTTCACTGAGCAAAATGGAAGTTTCTTGCAATTCCAGCACGTCGTAATGCGGGAAATCAGCCCTGATTTCGTTCGTAGAAAACAACACGCTCACGTCGTTGGGGCCACCCACATTTACATTTTTCTCCTGGTAGCTGAGGTGATTTTTACTGAAGGCTTCCAAAATGACCGTTCCTCCCCTGCGCAAAAACCGATTGAGCGTTTGGTGCATCGAGGACTTGACCGCCGCCGGAAAGTGCGCATAAATCAGGGCTACGGCATCAAACTCCTCTTCTTCGTAACCCAGTTGGCTCAACTCCCCAACTTCGTAGTTGATCGTCACCTGGTTTTGCAAAGCCAACTGGCGGGCTTTCTTCTGTCCTTCCGCACTGATGTCGAAGGCCGATACTACCCAACCGCGTTTGGCCGCAAACACGGCATTGCGCCCTTCTCCTTCTGCCGGAAATAGTATTTTGCCTGGCGTGAGTTTTCCCAGTTGGTCCTCCAAATAACGATTGGGTTCCTGGCCGTAGACAAATGCTGCCTGGCGGTACCTTTCGTTCCACATGTCTGTCCAAGGGTCTGTCATGATGCGGTAGTAGCTGACTTTGCTTGCGAAACTAGCAAAAATGCAGCGGCCAGGCCCTCCTATCGGCCGCCGGTGTGGCTTTTTCAAAGCCGCGAGCGCGTACCCGATGGTCACAAAAAAGGCCGCTCCCTCAGGAGCGGCCTTTTCAGATCGGTCAGTGACCGGTACTACATGTCCAGTACCTTGAACTCTACCCGGCGGTTTTTCTGCCGTTCTTCGTCGGTATCGTTGGACGTGGCAGGCTTGTTCTCGCCGTAGCCCACACTTTTAATACGACTCGCCGGTATGCCTTTTTTGGTCATGTAGGTCACCACCGAGGCCGCCCGCCGGCGCGACAGGGCCAGGTTGTAGTTGTCGTCGCCCACGCTGTCGGTGTGCCCTCCTACCTCTACGCGCATGCCGTCGTATTTTTTCATCAACGACACGAGCCGATCAAGTTCCGGGAAGGACTCGGAGCGCAGATTAGACTTATCGAAATCGAAAAATACGTTATTGAGCGAGATGGTTGCGTAGTCAAGCGTGTCGTCGGGCGCAGCGCTGGGGTCGTCGTCGCGGTCAGTACGGGCTACGGGTTTGCTCAGGCGCACCAAATAAAGGTCTTGTTCAATGATTTTGTATTCTTCCTGTTTTTCGAGGTTGATGTTGGCATTGAGTGACATAAAGCTATCGGCTTCGGCCAGGTAGCCATAGTTGTACCCATAAGGCAGGGCAATCTGGTAGTCACCCGTTTGCGGATCAATTTGGGCTTCGCCCAGGTCTTTGCCATCGGGCAGGCGCTCGTAAACCACGCGGGCGGCGAGTACGGGTTCCTTGGTTTTAGAGTCGTACACCTTGCCTTTCACCAGTACTACCTGGGTCGGGGCAAATGCGGGTGGCAACTCTAGGCGGAAAATATCCACGTCGCCGTCGTCCTGCACGCCGCGCGAGTAATAGGCATAATCGCCCGAAAGGGGAATATTAAAGAATACGTCGTCACCTTCGGAGTTGATTTCGGCACCGAGGTTTTCGGGTTCCGTCCAGTTGGTCCAAGTATCGTCGAGGCGGCGGGAAACGAAGATATCGGCACCGCCGTAGCCGCTGTGCCCGTCCGACGAGAAGTAAAGCGTCCGGTCGTCGGCGGCCAGGAAGGGGCTGGATTCTACGCCCGCCGTGTTGAGGTCATCGCCGATGTTGATCGGCTCGCTCCACTTGTCGCTGTCGCCCTGCTTGAAGCTCACGTACAGATCGCGACCTCCGCGCGAGTCGTCGCGCTCGACCGACAAGATCAGCACCTGACGGTTGTTGGCCAGGTAGTAGTTGGCTTTTTCGGAGAGGTTGATGTCGTTGACAATTTCAATGTTGACGGGCTCGCTCCAGTTGCCGTCGGCTTGCCGTTGGCTGAAAGATACACCCGCACGTTTCTTACCACGTTTGCCGTACTGGTTGCCCAGCACCATCACCACGCTGTTGCCGTCGGGCGTCAGCGAGCTGACAAAATCCGGGCCTTTGGTGTTGAGGGGCGGCCCCATATTTTTGGCCGGGAGCCATTCGCCCGTTTCGGGATCGCGCTCCGAATACCAGATGTCTTCTTTGTCGTCTTTGCCTCCGACGTTATCGGGGTGAAACTGCCGACTGAAGTACAGGGTGTTGCCGTCGGGCGAAATGATGGGATTGAGTTCGCGGTAGGGGCTGTTGACGTTGTCGCTAAGCCGCTCGGGCTTGAGGTCAACGGGAACGCCCACCGAGCGGTTGATCGAGCCATCGGCCGATATGGGCGTGCGTGAGTCGGAGATACCAATGCAGTCAATGGTGACAAAGTCCCGGATTTGCCGGGTATTGAGCACTACCTTGACGGCCTTCACCTCGTAATCGGTGAGGTTAAAAAAGATGTTGAACATCCGCGAAGAACGCGTGATAGGCTTGGGCTCGAAGGTGCCCACCAGCCGCTCGGTGCCCTTGTCGTCGTAAGTAAATACTTTGGCCACCGCGCTCGGGTTGTAGGCTTCGCCGATGGCGATTTGCTGCACGCGCATGGGGCGTTCGAACTCCACTTTGATGGAGGCGTCTTTATCATTGCGATCGGGTGCCCAGGCAGCAGGGGCATCGCCACCGTTGGGAAGTACGTTGGGTTTGTCCAACACTTGCTGCGCCGAATATTCGACGGGAGAAACCTCCGAAGAAAACTCTAGCACCTTACTGGCCCACTGCACGGAAACGGCTTCTTGTGCGTGCAGCGAGCCGATCGCCAGCAAACACAAAAAAGTGAGTAAAGTAAATTTTTTCGACATCAGGGTAAACGGGTTAGTGATAAAACGCACGAATTGGATGCAATATAATGCTTTGATTACGTAAGGAGAAAGCCATAATTCAATGGATTTTTATATTCCCGACGCACCATTGGTAACAACTATAAACACATCTCCTTGCGCTATGCACACGAACGGAAATGGGTCTAAGTGTAAACTTCACTTCGCAAGCACCCTCACCTCTACCCGACGGTTGCTCGGGTCCGAGTACTTCAGTACAGGCTGCGAACTTCCGAACCCTTTGGTTTTGATTCGATTTTTTTCGATGCCGCGCGTCAAAAGGTAGTCCCGCACGGCTGTAGCCCGATTTTCAGACAAACGCAAGTTTGTTTCGGGCGTGCCCCGCACGTCGGTGTGACCTTCAATCTGTACGGCCAAGCGGTTGTTGTCCATCATAATGTCGGTCAGCTTGTCCAGTTCGTCATAAGAGGACTTAGAGATCACGTACTCGTCGTTGTCGAAGAGCAACTCTTGCAGGGGCATGGTTTCGCCCACAGCCGCCACGGGCCGGAGCTTAAAATCCTTGGTGGCCGACGCTTGCAAGCCCGAAATTTGATAATCGGCAGGCCAATAATCAAAAGCTTTTACCTTAAAATTATAACGAACATCTTTAAGGAGGGCCAGGTCGTATTGCCCCGACTGTCCATCAATCTGGTAGATACCAATATTGTCTTCGGCGGGCAACTTCTTGAAAATTAGCGTGGCCGCAACGGGCTTGCTCGTGAGGGAGTCTATAATTTGCCCGGTCATTTGCACCATGACCGCACGGTTGGCCTCGAAGATGCTCAGCGTCGGCATGGCCGTTCGCGAAACCGACTCGCCCTGAGAAATGGCCAGTCCCGTGGTGGACAGGCCGATGGATAGCGTCAGCGCGCCCACGCGGAGAAAGGATGAATGTTGCATGAGTAGGTTAAGATAGGTACTGACAATTATTTGCGAATAAGAAAAAAGTGCTGGCAAGCATCGTGCCCGTATTTCACCACGCCCTATCCCTAATGAGGTCATTTTGCCGTCTGACTGCGTATTCGTGTAGGGTACGCGTAACGTGTAGAAACGGTTTTTGGGCGCATTTGGCAGCATGCTCACGGCTCGACTACTATTTAATGGTAAAATTAGTCAAAAAGTAAACTACGCCCATAAAAAAGCCGACCTTTTTGAAAGGTCGGCCGAAAATTGCTGTGGTGTGCCGATAGCCTACATCAGCTTTTCGAATTGTCTGAAACTACCTTGTCGAGGCGGGCTTTTTGGTCAGGATCGTTGGCTATGATGCGCTGAATTTCATTGTAGCGGCTGATGCTCAGGCCCGTCTGCTGAATGGCGCCAGCGGCATCCTGATTGAGTTGCTGTCGCAGCTCGTCGGTGCGCGCTTCTACTTCGGCAAACTGAGTTTTTTCTTCTTCCGAAGCGTCGCTCGCTGCGTTGGGCGTGGCCTTGGCGCGTTGCATCTCGTTGTAGCGGCCTATACTCAGAGAAGACGATTCCACGGCCTCTTTGATCTCAACAATGAGGGCTTCTTTCAGCGAATTGATGGAGTCGTTGGCTGATACGTACATCCGCAATTCAGCATCCGTGATGGGCGCCTGGGCCTGCGCGGCGTAAGAGAGGCCCATCGTCAGGCACAGGAGCGCAAAAATTTTTTTTATCCGGCAGATTTGCATGGAAAATATTTTTTTGTGAGAAAAAGTAACTTTTCAAACCTCAAGATACGTGCTTTGTGGTCAATTAACCAAAGAACGCACACGAAACAGGACGCGTTTTTCCACCAAAAAGTTGGCATTAAAACGACTTTTGCCTAACCCACGTGTGCCTAATCGGCAGATAGCGAGCCTTTTAGTTCGGCTGTAGTCGGTTCGGTATTTATTTCATTTCATTTTTTTATTGCGTGTGCGCCCTAGAATGCCTGTACCCGCCGGGGGATATTCCACCGCAGGGCCACCGACGTGAACCAGGTCTGCTGATTACGCCCCGGCAAATCGCTCGTGAGGCGCCGCCCCACTTGGCGCACCTCGGCAAACAGATTGTGTCGCACCTGGTAGGTCAGCGTCAGGTCGGCCATCTGCAATTGCGTACCTACGCCCTGCCCAATGAAGTGGCCGCGGTCGTTGCCCCCGGGCGGAAGCCGCTCGCGCTCGTCGTAACTGATCAGGACGTTGCTACCCCAGTGCGATCCGGCGCTGTCGGCTCCGTATTGGGCCACGATCAGCTTGCCCAGCACTTGCAGGCGCGGCAGGGGCTGGTAGCGCAATAAGCCCACCCACTCCCTGAAATTGGCCCCCAGCGGGTGCGCCAGGGGCATCTTGTAGTGCGCATAGGAAGTATAAATGTCATCGTGGCCGTACGTATAAGGCCGGGCTACGTTCAGCTCGGCCTGCACGTCGAGGTTGGAGAGCCCGAAGGCGTCCACGTAGTGCAGGCCCACTTGCCCCGCCTGCTTGTTGCCCCACCAGCCGTCGGCGGCCACTACGTTGCTGTACAGAAACTCGTCCACCACCAGTTGTCCGTAGAGCTGGAAACGCCGCAGGAAGTTCCACTTGAAATCTAGCCCTAGCAAGGCGTTATCGGGGCTGCCGCTCTGCTGCTCGAGGGCGCGGTAGAACATAACGGGGTTGAGGTATTTGAGGTCGAACTGGCCCCGGCTGAGCGAGTCTTCCCGCCCGAAAACGATGGCTTCGAAAAGGCCCACGTTCACGTTTTTTCCCAGGTCAAGGCCCAGGCGGTGGAAGGCCATGTACTTGCGCGGATACTCAACACTGGCCGCCAGCGTGCGCGATTGGCCCGGAAAGGTGGTGGGCACGTCGGCGTACATCTGGGTGAACAAGTTGGTGTAGTGCACCCGCCAGACGTGCGTATTGATCCGCAGGAAATTGTAATTGTTGGCAAAATCGGACAGGATCATCGAGCGGTAGCCATTGCCGATGAACAGCCGGTCGTGGCCAAACTGCAAACCCACGTTGCGGGTGACGTTGGCCGTCATGTAGCCCCGGGCCGTGAAAAATTCGTAGCTATTCGTCTGCGCATCGAGAAACTTCCAGAAGCCTTCCTGCGGCACCACGTTGAAGGCATCAACCCGCTCGCTGACGTACAGCGGAAAGCGCACTGCGTTGTCGGTGGCGAAAGTGTAGAACCCGATTTTCTGGTTGATCAGCCCGTGCAACTCAACGCCCCGGCTGAGGATAAAGGGCCGGGCGGCCGCGCGACTGTCGGCGCCTAGCTGTCCGTAGAGCACGGGGTTGACGTGCACGTCGAAATGCTCGTCGCCGTAGTGGTAGAAGTCGCGCGCCTGACGGTAGAGCTTGTTCAGCACAGGCTGGCGGCTCTCGCCCGAGTTTTCGCTCCATTCAAAATTGTCGAGTTGCAGGTAGGTCAGGTTGAACCGATCGGCCCGGGAGAGGGTCAGGGTTGTATCGGCCAGCAAGCTATCGGCAAACAGGGCAATGCCGCGGCGCTCGTAGGGCTTGACCGCCGTTTGGAAAGCCCGCGTGAGGGTGCCCCGCCGGATTTCGTAGCGATCTACCAGGTGATAATAATCGGGATTGAGGGGCGCAAAAGTCCCCTGCGCCCGGACCGATGCGGCCCAGCCCACCAGGCACCAAAGCCCGACGAACCCCCAAACTGTTGACTTTAGCACGCTTTCGGCATAGATGAGTAGGGCTGCGACCGCCCCTTGAGGTGCAAAAGTACTTGCCCACGGCAGTCTGGCAAAAAAAATTATTTATCTAACAATTTCTGCCAAAAATAATAGTAAGGTATCGAAACAAGATTTACCTTGAGCAGCGAATTTTATTCACGCTACGTATGGCCATCACCTCTACTCCCGACACGGTTTCTTCCGAAAATCGGCACGCGGCTTCGCCAATACATTTGCCTTTGCTGTTTGTCAACCACTTGGTGCTGTACCTACTGGCCTTTCTAATGGTGTTTACGCTCTACCAGGCGCTTACGGTGGCGGGTGCCCGGCTTTCGGGCATCGAAGCTACGTGGTACTACGACCGAGTAGTTTGCAAAGGTGAGAACTGGACGACCAGCAGCGTCTTTCTGGTGTACGGCGTTCCGCCCCTGGTATGCTTGCTAGTGGGCATCGGAGCACACGCCCTGTTTATGCTGGGGCAGAAAAAAACGGGCTGGAGCCGCGTGCTGTGGCTTTGGCTGAGCCTGCACAGCTTCAACATCCTGCTGGGCGGTATCATCGTCGGCGTGCTCACCGAAACGCAAATGGGCTACGCCCTAGCCTGGATGCGCCTGCCCTACGCCCTGCGCAACGGGCTGATGATCCTGTCGGCCGTAGCGCTGTTGCTGGTGGGTTATGTGTACACCCGCTACTTCCTTAAGGTGTGCCCGTCGCAACGCTTGCTTCGCGACCGCCGCCGGGCGTATGTGCTAAGCGTAGCCTTGTTGCCGTGGCTGGTGGGCACGGCGATGTTGGCCCTTTTCAAGGCTTCCTCACACAATATTGCCGACATCATTCTTCATTTTTCGATGCTGCTGGTAGTAGTACCCGTTTGCAATTTCTACCAGCAAATACCGATCGAACAACTCCGGTTGGCCCCTCGCACCCGCTCGGATGCCATGGCATTGGGCTACCTGGTGCTGCTATTGGTGTTGGGAATAGGGCTGCGCTGGGGCTTGGCCCGGGGCCTCACTTTCGGTTGAGGGCGGCCCGTGCCGCCTGCAAGCGGGCACTTCCGGCACCCGACACCACGCTGAACGGCACACCGCTCTGCTCCAGGTGCTGGCGGTAAATAGTCATCAATTCGGCGCGGGCGTGCGGATGCTCGCGCAGCGGGTCCGCCTCCCAGGGCGTATCAACGTCCATCAGCAAATGGTGGTAGTACCGCCCGGGCTGCTGCCACGCGCGGGCAATCCAATCCGGGCACTGACCGAACACGTATTCGAGCCAGACCTGAACGACCAACAAGTTCGTATCGCAAAAGAGCCAGTGCCGGGCCAGCGGCGCCAGGGCGGCTTCGAGGGCCAACTGGCCGTGAGCCATGCGCTCGACATCGGCCCCCGTGTAGGGACGGGGCAGGCGGGGCAAGTAGAGGCGGGCGTACTCGGGTACCCAGGGTTCGTCCGTGTGCTGGGCCAGTTGGGCCGCCAGGTAGCTTTTGCCCGTTGACTCGGGGCCCACGATGGCAATGCGGCGCGCGCTCATGCCGCCGGCGCCATTTGCGCGCGCCGGGCCTGCTGCCATTGCCGATAGCCACGCGCGGCCATCAGGGTGAGCAGGGCAAACAGCAGGCTCGTTAGCCACAACCCCTTGTAGAGATAGATGCCTGTGCAGAGCACGTCCACCCCGATCCAGACCAGCCAGTTTTCGAGGTACTTGCGGGCCATCAGCCACGAGGCCAGCAAGCTGGCCGTGGTGGTGGTGGCATCGGCGTAGGGCACGTCGGCGTCGGTGTAGCGGGTCAGCAGAAAGCCTGCCAGCAACGTCAGGCCCACCTGGAGCGCGCCCAGCCACGCCCAGTACCGGACGGGCGCGCGCGTAACGGGCAGGGCGTTGCGCCGCTGGCCACCAAAGAGCCAGTAGTACCAACCGTAGATACTGGTAGCGATGAAAAATACCTGGAGGGCCATATCGGCGTAGAGCCGTGCCCGGTAGAAGACAATCAGGTACATGAGGGCACTGGCAATGGCCAGGGGCCAGCCCCATATCTTCTGGCGGATGTTGGCCCATACGCACAAGAGCGTCAGTACGAAGCCCGCCGCTTCTACATTCCAGAGGGCGGTTACAATTTGTTCGATCACAGTTTTCGTATCCACGCCGCGCTGACAGCCCCATAGGCATTCATCCACACATTCTTCCACACAAGAATTCTAATTCCCCTCATTACCTTACGACCCTGTTGCACAGCATTTTATCACGTTGCTAATATCTGGCAAACTCGTTTTGTTTGCAGATGCTGTTTACAACTAACCACTTAAACAAATGATCAATCTTTTTAAGACCAAGCAAGTGCGCGACGCCATCGAGGCGCGCCCCGACGACGTACAGGCCATTATCAACGGCTCGGAATACGGCATTTGCATTACCAACCCGCAAGCCGAATTTGCCTTCGTCAACGACCGCTACCTCGAGTATTACGGTTACGAGCGCGAAGAACTCATCGGCCACCACTTCAGTGTTGTCGTGCCCGACGAGCAGAAACAACTGCTCAACCAACTTCACGACGACTTCATCCAGGATCAGAAAGAGATTTCCCGCATCTGGGAAGTAAAAATAAAGTCCGGCAAGATCATGCGCATCAACGTGGATGCGCGCTTTACGGACAAAATAAATGATACGCCCCATAAAATTACATTCGTCGAGCCGCAAGAATAGGTGGCCTCACCTCACGAATCGAGCCCCGAAGAACCCTTGCCCGTTTGGGCAAGGGTTTTTGTTTTTAACCCTGCCCCAAACCGGACTATCCGGCGCGCGTTTGCGTAAAATCCTTCAATCCTGATAACTTGCCAACAAACCCGGTTTCGAAACAACTTTTTTGCTATGTCTATTATCAAAGATCGCGTCGTGTGGGTCACGGGTGCTTCGGCCGGTATCGGCGAAGCCCTCGTTTATCAACTGGCCGCTGCGGGGGCCGTACTGGTGATCTCGGCCCGGCGGGCCGAGGCCCTGGAGCGCGTCCGGGCCTACGCCGAAAAGCGCTACCAAGCCCGGGTGATGGTACTGCCCCTCGACCTGGAGCAGCCCGATACTTTTGCCGAAAAAACAGCAGCCATCGTCGAGCGCTTTGGCGGCATTGACATTCTGGTGCACAACGGGGGCATTACGCAGCGGGCGCTGGCGGCCGATACCGACCTGTCTGTGGACCGTCGGCTCATGGAAGTCAACTACTTTGGCGCCGTGGCCCTCACCAAGGCCGTGTTGCCGCACATGCTGGCCGTTCGGCGCGGGCACATTGTGGCGACCAGCAGCCTGATGGGCAAAATCGGGGCTCCCCGGCGCTCGGCCTACGCCGCGGCCAAGCACGCCCTGCACGGCTTTTTCGACTCGCTCCGCTTCGAGCACTGGCGCGTACCAATCTACATCACGCTGGTGTGCCCCGGCTACGTCCGCACCGAGGTGTCCGTCAACGCCCTCGACGCGGCCGGGCAACCCCACGGACAGATGGACGAAAACCAGCTCGGGGGTGTATCGGCTACCGACTGCGCCAAGGCCATGGTCAAGGCCATTCGCTGGAACCTACCCGAAATATATTATGGCAAGTACGAGGTCGCCGCCGTGTACCTCAAGCGCTTCCTGCCCAGCATTTTCATAGAAGCCATGAAGCGCTGGCCCAAAGCCTAGCCCCCCCCACCTCGTCCGCATGATTACGACCCGTGACTTCCAGCGCCTGGCGGTGCTCGACATCGAAACCGTGCCCATGGTGGCGCATTACGAAGCACTCGATGCCGACTTTCAGCGCCTCTGGGACCGAAAAGCCGACACGCTCCGCAAGCGCGACCCGGCTCGGTACGCCGACGAGAACGCGCCCCTCTTTGCACAGTGCGCGGGCATTTTTCCCGAATTCGGGCGGATAGTGGCCATCAGCGTGGGGTGCTTGCGCGAGAAAGGAGGGAACACCGAGTTGCACATCAAAAACCTGTTCGACCACGACGAAACCGCCTTGCTCAAGGCGTTTGTCAAACTGCTCGATCGAATACAGGCGCGGCTTAACGACCAAGAAAATCGCCAGAAAATCTGCCTCTGTGGCCACAATGCCAAGGAATTCGACTTTCCGTTTCTGGCCCGGCGGATGCTCATCTGCGGCTTGCCCCTGCCCGAACCGCTGCGCCTGCACGGCAAAAAACCGTGGGAGGTGCCCCACCTCGACACCTGCGAACTTTGGAAATTCGGCGATTACAAGAGCTATACCTCCCTAGACCTGCTATCGAAACTGTTCGGCGTGCCCACCAGCAAAGACGACATTGACGGCAGCCAGGTCGGCACCGTGTATTACGGCGATGCCCCCGACCGCCTGGCGCGCATTGCCCACTATTGCGGGCAAGACGTCCGCAACACGGCTCAGGTACTGCTCCGGCTCAGCGGCCTGCCCCTCGTGGACGACGCCCACATTCACTACCGCGACACGTAGTCAGGCGGTCAGGTTGACGGCCGTGGCAATCAGCAACGCCAAGCCAATGACGCCCACAATGGTCACGACGATTTGCTTTACGTCTTCGGATCTCATCATATCAAAAATGGATTTGGATTGCGCTACTCAGCCGTCGAAAGGCGCAGGTGCAAGCGCTCCAGCGCCTTGAGGCTGATTTTTCCTTCGTAAAAAGCTTTGCCAATAATGGCGCCGAACAGGCCATTTTCGGCCAGTTGTTCCAGGTCGGCTTCCGAGCCAATGCCCCCACTGGCGATGAGGCGAATGTCCGGACACTCGCGTTGCAGGCGGGCGTAAAGATCGAAGGAAGGGCCCTTGAGGGTACCGTCGCGGGCCACGTCAGTGCTGATCACGTAGCGGATGCCTTTGGTCTGGTATTCATTTACGTAGTCATAGACGTACTGCTCGGTGACCTCCTGCCAGCCGCTGACGGCAATTTTTTCGTGCCGGACGTCGGCCCCCAGGATCACCCGCTCGGCCCCGTAGTGTGCAAGCCACTCGAGAAACTGCGCCGGCTGTTGGGCCGCGATGCTGCCGCCCGTGATCTGGCTGGCGCCCGACTCGAAGGCGATGCGCACGTCTTCGTCCGACTGCAACCCACCCCCAAAATCCACGCGCAACTGCGTACGGCTGGCAATTTTTTCCAACACGGCGTGATTGACCAGCCGCCTCGTGCGAGCGCCGTCCAGGTCCACCACGTGCAAGTGCGTCAGGCCCGCGCCTTCGAAGCCCTGCGCCACGGCCAGGGGATCGGCGCTGTACTGAGTAAGTTGACGAAAGTCGCCCTGCGTGAGGCGGACGCACTTGCCGCCGATGAGGTCAATGGCCGGGATAAGGCGCATAGTAAGGGGTGATTAGGCAGATTGGGCCGATACGCGGAGCGACGCGGCCTCGAGACGAACAAAATTGGCGAGCAGTTGCGCCCCCACCGGGCCGCTTTTCTCAGGATGAAACTGCGCGGCGTAAAAGTTGTCGCGCTGCAACATGGCGCTGAAGGGCTCGACATAGACCGTTTGCGCCACCGTATAGGGACTCAAATCGGCCCGGTAGCTATGAACAAAATAGACGTACGCTTCGGGGGGCAGGTCGGCCAGCAGCGGGGTTTGCCCTGCGCACAGGGTGTTCCAGCCCATGTGGGGCACCTTTTCGCCGTGCTGGGGACGAAAACGGCGCACGGCCACGTCGAAGATGCCCAGCCCGGGCGTGTCGTTTTCCTCCGAATGGCGGCACATGAGCTGCAAGCCCAGGCACACCCCCAGCACGGGTTGCCGCAGGGTGGGCAACAGCCGATCCAGCCCGGCAGCCCGCAGGTAGCGCATGGCCGTGCTGGCCTCGCCCACACCGGGAAAAATTACCTTGTCGGCCGCCCGAATCACGTCCGGGTCGTCGGAGAGCACGGGCGAAAGGCCCAGCCGTTCCAGGGCGTAGCGCACCGACTGCACATTGCCCGCATTGTACTTAATGATTACCACTTGCATGTAGCAGGAAATTTAAGGCATTTGCGACCCGCGTGGTCTTGGTGAGGGGAAATGTACATCTCCGAATAGTCAGCCGATCGGCCTAAAAATTGAGCGGATCGAAGTGCTTGAAGTGGCCGTTCTGCCGGATGCGCGCCTTGGTACGCTCAAGCTCTTCGACCACGGGCAAGGTCTTGCGCAAATGATCAATCAGAAAAAGCTGGCGCTCGCGCTCCTGCTCAATGATGAGCAGTTCATACTCTTGATCGAGCGAAAGGCCCAGTTTGTGGGCCACGGCGTAGGAGAACGGCTGCCCTCCGTCGGGATCCACTTCCAGGGTGAGGTTGAGCAATCGGTACAGCTTGTAAATTTCCGTCACCAGCTCGGCGTGTACGTCGTCGTCCTGTTCGTCTTGCCGGGCTAGAGCCTGCACTTCGCCGCCGGCGTACAGCTTAGAGGGCGCCGGGTTGTCGAACGTGAGCAAGCGAAACACTTGCAAGCCCTCAGAGCGAATATCCATCCGCCCGTCCGGATAGGTACGCTCCACGGCTACAACCCGCACTTCGGTGCCGTACTCCGAAATCCGGTTGTTGAGAAAAGCGGGTATCCCGAAAGTAGTGTTTCCGGTGGTGCAATCGCGCACCAACTGTTTGTAGCGCGGTTCGAACACGTGCAAATTGAGTGGCTCGCCGGGATAGACCACCAGATTGAGGGGAAAGAAAGGCAGGTATTTTTCCATAAAAACGTAATGTGTCCAACAAGGGCGCTTCTAATCGCATACGACCTGCTCGTACTGACGTTCGCTGAAAACTTCCTGGCGGAGCAGTTTTCCGTTCGGGTCGTAATAATGCGCGTGGTAGGTGCCGTCTTCGGCGTAGCGCACCGCAATGAAGAGCGCCTCGGCATCGCTTTCGAGCACGCGCAACCGATCGTATTGCACCGGAATGAGCGTGCCGCGCCGGCTACTCAGCAGTCCGTACGACGTGCCGTCGAAGACCCGTAGCCACTGCTCCTGCGCGGTGCGACGCAGCGGAACAATTGCGGTGTAGGCAGGCTCCCACTCCGTAGAAGACAACAGGGAGCGAAGGTACCAACGCTGGTCTTTCTGTACAAACACGGCCGTGTCTTGCCAGGCGTACACCGATTCGTATTGACAAGGCAGTTGCAATTGGCCCTTACGGTCGGCCAGTCCGTAGCGGCCGCGCTGTTGTACCAAAAAAAGCGAGGCAGTGGCATCGAACTCCTGCGGCGGCGCATCCCACTGGGGTGCCAGCGTAAAGTTCTCCACCGGATCGTACAGTCCGAAGCGCTGTTGCCGGACCACGATTACCCGCCCGTCGGCATAGCCTACGTCCTGGGTTTGCAACGGCAGGCGGATTTGCCCATCCAGGTCAGCCACGCCCCGGCGGCCCTGGCGCTCCAGCAGGAGCCGCTCATGGCCCAGTAGCGAGATCCGGTCGTACGCGGGGGGCAACAGGGGCCGGCTTTTTGCCGGGTCGAACAGTGCCCAGCGTTGCTGGCGGTCGGCGGCCAGCAAGCGGTACGCCAACGCAACCCCCGCAGGGCGGGCATTGCGATTGGTAATTACTTCGTAGTCTCGGTAGGCACTCATCTCGACGGGAGGTTCGGAGCCGAAAAAACCCGTTGTTTTCCCCTCGGCATAGGCCAGCCACACTTGCCCGGCCAGTACCCGCAGCGAGTCGTAGGTCTGCGCTGTGCGGTCGCGCCCTAGCGTGTCGAGCAGCCGCCAGCCATTGGCTTCTCGCACGCCGTAGCCGTTGGTACCCACCATGACTTCCTCAGCCCCGGCCGTCAGCAGCAACTGGCCGGCAAGGTCGTAAGGATAGACCCGTTGCCCGCGCTCGACGAGCCACCCGCCGGGATGCACGCGGATCTGGTCGGCCGTGACGGCAATCAGCACCCGGAGCTGGCGGCTGAGCGCCCCCCAGCGTTCGCCCGTCCGTACCAGAAAGCCGCGGTCGGGCACGGGCAATACCTCGTCGTAGCGCCACTCGGGCAAAGGCATGCGTTCTTCCAACCCCAGGCGCACCTGATCGCGCCGTAGCAGCCCGTATTTTCCCTCCCGCAAGAAGACCACGCACCCTTCCTCCACTTCGAGGTCGTCGAATTGCGCCTCCGACAACAGGGCACCGCCCACCGTGGCCAGCCGGCAGCGTTCTCCCTCGCCCAGCCGCAACAGCCCTTCGCCCAAATAATGAATGCTCGTGTAGCGCGGCGGCAGCAGCACCTTTCCCGTTTCGCTGTGCAGCAAGCCCGTGCCTTCGGCAGTTTGGTGGCGCAGCAGCCCGCCAACGAGGCCTTGCAGGCTTCCCGTACCCGACCAGTGTACTTGGCGGCCGTCGCGGCCAAGCAAGGTGGGCTGGCCATTGCGATAGGCAACCAGGTGGTCGTCGGGCCACACCCCGCAGCGGTAAGGCGTCGGTAGCGAATCGTACACGGGACGCGTAACCAGCACTCCGTCTTGGTTCATCAGGCCGAGGCGGTTATACCGCAGCACGGGGGCCAGCACCGGGCGCTCGGGGGCCGCACCCGAAAGCACACGCTGCCAGGCCCGGGCCACCGTAGCCCATTCGCTTTGCGGATAGGCCGCACCAAAGCGTGCATAGGCCGTCGCCGTGTGGGGCTCGGTATAGATTTCGAAGATGCGCCGGACCGCCCGGTCGGCGTAGGGGTTCTGGGGGTAGGTCTGTACGAAAAGCTCGTACTCCTCCAGCCGATTGGTGGCCGTCTGGGCTTCGAAGAGGCGCAACTCGGCAATGGCCTGCGCTTCCTGCACCTGGCGCGCGTCGGGAAAGCATTCGAGAAAAGATCGGTAGGCTTCGTAGGTATTTTGCTGCCGGGCCACCTCAAAGGCCAAGGCGTGCTGCATTTGCCGGGCGCGGGGTCGCTGCGCAGCATCAGGATATTTGCCTAGAAAATGCGTGTACGCCTCCACCGTGGCCACTTGTTGCGCCCACGCGAAGGCCATGCTGTCCACATACTGGCTTTGTTGCCGGAGCGTAGTTGTATCGGCCCCGATGCGCCGCAGCCATCGAAGTTGCCGTCCGGTCGTATCGGTTCGTACCAGATCAAAACTGTTATCCACCGCCCAACGGGCCGAATCGGGTACGCTTTGCGCGGTGTCGGTGCGCAGGTAATACGCCGAGAGCAGTAAGTACGCCGCCGCGTCGGGTTGGCGTCGCAGCCGTTTTTCCAGGCGCTGACGGGCCTTTTCAAAACGATCTTTTTCGAGGGCCCTTTGCGCACTCGCCACCTGTCCCCAAACGGGTGCCACGGCCAGCCACAGCACTCCCAGCATCACCCAGCGTCTCAACCCGTTCCTCATTGCCGAAAGTTAGCTCCGCGCGGCTCGCAATTGAAAGGTTTATATTAACTTCTAACTTTGGTACCGAAAAGCGTCCACTGTCCATGTCCGAATTTGGTGCCTACCTGAAACTGGGGTTTCAACACATACTTGATGTCAATGGTTATGACCACATCCTGTTCCTGATTGCGCTCTGTGCCGTGTACAGCCTGCGCGACTTGCGCCGAGTGGTCATTCTGGTAACGGCCTTCACCGTCGGACATTCACTGACCTTGGCCTTGGCCACGCTCGACTACATTCGCCTGCCCAGCGAGTTGGTCGAAGTACTGATCGCCGCTACCATCCTGATCACGGCCATCTCCAACTTGTTTGTGCGCCTCGAAACGAGCATGTTCATAGATCATCAACCGCGACAAGGCTACCGCTACGCCTTTGCGGGCTTTTTCGGGCTGATTCACGGGCTGGGCTTCTCCAACTTTCTGCGCGCCATGCTGGGCACTGCAGACGGCGTTACGCAGCCCCTGCTGGCCTTCAACCTGGGCATCGAACTGGGCCAAATTCTGATTGTCTTCGTCTTGCTGGTGGTTGGCTTTCTGCTCATGCAGCTTTTTCGGGTTGCCCTGCGCGACTGGAACCTGGTGCTCTCGGGCGCGGCCATCGGCATTTCGCTGCTGATGCTGCTCGAGCGCCTCTAGGCCGATGGCAAAGAGCGACGCACGCGGGCACGGCGACGACTCCGCAGCCGGAAGCCCGTTGTGCGCCACACCCGGTAGAGTATCCAGCCAAAAGGCACCCACCAGATCAGGTCGTTGGTGATGAGCATGTAGCCAAAAGCGCCCGGCACTTGGTCGGCGACGTAGTTGTAGAGAAAACCAATGGGGCCAAAAATTTTGCCCAGAAAGCCCACCGCTACGATCGGCCAGTGCCGGATCGGGTCTGTGCTGGCCCACCAGTAGCCCAAGCCATACACGCCGATCACCATGCCCATCCCCTGCCAAATCATCGGGTGATTGAGCGGCTCCATGCCCGTCCAGGCGAAGAAGTCTTGGGGGAAGATTACTACCCAGGCGCCCCACAGCAGGTTGTAGAGGGCTGCCAGTTGCAATGTCAGGCGCACGGTGTTTTTGGTGTAGGTTGCTGAGGATGGGGGTAATGATTTTACTCGGATCCTTGCTCGGACGACTGGTGGTAGGCAACTTCCCAGGTGTGGTCGGCCAGCAAGGTCACGGTGGCCACAAAGCGGCTGAAGGGACGGCTGCGCCCCCATTCGTTGGGCGCAATGAGGGAGAGCACGTCGGTACCGTTTTCGCGTTCGTAGAGGTAATAGGTGTGCCCAATGATCGGCTCAGAATTGACGTCGGCGCGGTAGATGCGTTCGGACACTTCTACGCGTTCCCGAAGGGCTTGCGCTTGCCGGGCCAGCGTCTGCATCTGTCCGTAGAGTTGCTGCAACTGCCGATCGGTCTGCTGGTGCATGGCCGATACGGCCCGCCCTTTCATTTTGCCTTTGTCTTCGGGGCGTATGATGGCGCCCCCAACGGTATGGGCGTAAGGCAAAAGGCCGGGGTTTTCGGCCATCTTGTCAATGTCAATTTCGAAGTCTTTTTCGCTCATGGTTGCTTAACGCCGCATGTGCCCCGGTAGTTTAATGATCGTCATCGTCGTCGTCCTCATCGTCTTCGTCGAACGCATCGAAATCGTCTTCGTAGCCGGGCTCTTCCGCATCGTCGAGGCCTTCGATATCTTCCAGCTCTTCGATTTCATCCAGGTCAAAATCTTCTTCCTCCTCGAAATCGTCTTCTCCAAAGCCATCGTCTTCCATGAACCCGGTGGCTACTTCCGGCCACCGAGCGCCAGCCACACCGAGCGCCGTTTCCGAAAGCCCTTCCCGGTAAGCGAAACAGAAAATGAGCGCATCCGCGCTTTCGAAATAGCTACTGATTTCTCCTGTTTGGGTAAAGGGCCGTATTTCCGAGTCCGTGCATACGCCTGCGGCGCTACTGTCCGTCGGCCAATGCGCTTGCCGACGGGCAGGTTGTCCATCACCGCGCTTTTGACCGGAGATGGCTGCGAACAAACGTACGCCACCGCTTGGCGTAGTAGGTGACCAGCAGCGGACACCCATTTGAGAACGAGTAATAAGGGTCTTGTTCATAGACATTTTCTGGTGGGAGAACGGGCGTCAAGTAACGACTAAATCTTGATTTGCCGAAGCCTAAAAAGCTGAATATCAGCGCCATAACTCACGCCCGAAAGTTGTATTCCGGAAACGCAGTCCGCGGCGTACTGCGCAAAAATTTCCGACTGTTTTCTGTGTTGCCCGTACCTACCCCTATGGAATCTACCGTTCGCATCAACGACATCAATTATACCCTCTCTGACCTGGCCGCCGATACCTGGCAACAATTAGTGCGAGGGGCAGCCGACGGCAAACATCCCTTCCACACCCCCGTGCTGGGCACGGGCGGCGCGGGCGGCATTCACCTCCGGACGCTGGTGCTGCGACAGGTCAATGCCACCGATCGCCAGCTGATCTGCTACTCGGACCTGCGCACCGTCAAGGTCCACGACATTGCCGTACAGCCCCGCGTGAGTTGGCTTTTTTGGCATCCGCGCCAAAAGTTACAGCTTCGGCTCCGTGGCCAAGTCACCCTGCACGGCCCCGGCGACCCGGTCGCCCAGGCGCACTGGGCGCGCGTTCCCCCGGCGGGGCGCAAAGACTACATGGCTTTGCAACCGCCCGGCAGTGCGCTCGGCACTCCCAGCCAGGGCTTGCCGCCCGGCCTGGAGGGCGCGTTGCCCGACGAAGTCGCCAGCCAGTCGGGGCAGGCCAACTTCGCCGTCCTCATCACCCGTGTGGACTACATAGACTGGCTCTGGCTGCGGCGCGAGGGGCACCGCCGGGCGCAATTTCACTACGAAGGCAATGCCCTGCGCGCCACTTGGGTAGTGCCCTAGGCGGCAGCCGTCATCAGGCGTACTGCCACTGCCCGACACATTTCTAGTTGGGCCAGGTCGAGCGGCACGGACAGGCCGCGGCCTTGCAGCCACTGCACCAGCACTTCGGTGGGGGTGTTGCCCGTCAGGTCGTCGTCGGCCATCGGGCAACCGCCATAGCCCCCCAGGGCCACGTCGAAGCGGCGGCAGCCCCCGGCGTAGGCCGCCGCAATTTTGGCGGCGGCCGTTTCGGGGCGGGTGTGCAGGTGCGCCCCGAAGGTCACGTGCGGAAAGCGCGGAATCAGCCGGGCAAACAGCGGTTCGATGTCGCCGGGCGTAGCCACGCCCACCGTGTCGGATAGGGCAATGACCGACACGCCCGCCTCGGCCAGCTGGGCCGCCAGGTCTTCGACAAGGCCTACCTCGTAGGGGTCGCCGTAGGGGTTGCCAAAGCCCATCGAAAGATAGACCACCAGCGTCTGCCCTGCCGCCAGGGCAATGTCGCCAATGGCTGCCAGTGTTTGCCGGGCTTGGGCCACAGAGCGGTTGGTATTGCGCTGCTGAAACGTTTCGGAGAGCGATAGTGGAAAGCCGACGGCGTGTATTTGCGGAAACCGGGCCGCCGCCACAGCCCCCCTTTCGTTGGCCACAATGGTCAGCAAACGCGTGCTGCCCGGGTCAAGCTGCGCCAGCACCTCGGCCGTATCGCGCATCTGCGGGATGGCCTTGGGCGAAACAAAGCTGCCGCAGTCGAGGGTGTGAAAACCCACGCCGAGCAGGGCTTGCAGGTAGGCCACCTTGTCTGAGGTGGAGATAAAATGGGCCAGCCCTTGCATGGCGTCGCGCGGGCATTCTACAATTTGCATAAGGTTGAGAAGGTCGGTAGGTAGGCCCCAAATTAGCGAATTGCCTCCGGACACCGGGCCGCTGCTTTCGGGTGGATGCCCTATCTTGCAGCCCTACTTTCAACGTTTATGAGCAAAACCAAATCGGTGTACGTGTGCCAAGAGTGCGGCGCCCAGTCGCCCAAGTGGCTGGGCAAATGCCCCGCCTGCGGGTCCTGGAACTCGTACGTGGAGGAAGTTGCCGCCAGCAAGGGCGAGGCCAAAGCCTGGAAAGCCGCCACCTCCGGACGGGCAACCACCACCGTGGCCCGCCCGCGTGCCCTGCGCGAGATCGGCTATTCGGAGGAAGTACGTACCCTGACCACCGACGCCGAACTCAACCGCGTGCTCGGCGGCGGCGTGGTGCCCGGCTCGCTGGTGCTCATTGGCGGCGAGCCGGGCATTGGCAAGTCCACGCTCATGTTGCAGATCGCCCTTGGGCTCACCCAGCGGGTGCTCTACATATCGGGCGAAGAAAGCGAACAGCAGATCCGGATGCGGGCCGAGCGCCTTGGCAGCGCCATGGCCGACTGCTACATCCTGACCGAAACGGCCACCGACAACATCTTTCGGCAGATCGAAGACCTGCAACCCGATTTGCTGGTGATAGACTCGATCCAGACCTTGCATACCAGTCGAATCGAATCGGCGGCGGGCAGTGTGGCGCAGGTGCGCGAATGCACCGCCGAACTGATGCAATTTGCCAAAGCCACGGGCACGCCTGTGTTCCTGATTGGGCACATCAACAAAGAAGGCAGTTTGGCGGGCCCCAAAGTGCTCGAACACATGGTGGACACGGTGCTGCAGTTTGAAGGCGACCGCCACCTGACCTACCGCATTTTGCGCACCACCAAAAATCGCTTCGGCTCTACCTCCGAACTCGGCATCTACGAAATGCAGGGCACAGGCCTGCGCCAAGTGAGCAATCCGTCCGAAATCCTGATCTCGCAGCGCGATGAGCCCATGAGTGGCGTGGCCATCGGGGCCACCCTCGAGGGCAACCGCCCCCTGCTCGTGGAGGTGCAATCGCTGGTGAGCGTCGCTACCTACGGCACGCCGCAGCGCTCGCCAACGGGCTTTGATGCCAAGCGGCTCAATATGCTGCTGGCCGTGCTGGAAAAGCGCGGGGGCTTTCGGATGGGTGCGCAGGACGTCTTCCTCAACATCGCGGGGGGGCTGCGCATCGAAGACCCGGCCATTGACCTAGCCGTTTGCGCCGCCGTGGTCTCTTCCTACGAGGAGGTTCCTTTGCCGCCGCACGCGGCCTTTGCCGCCGAAGTGGGGCTGGCGGGCGAAGTAAGGGCTGTTTCGCGCGTGGAAAACCGCATCAGCGAGGCGGCCAAATTAGGATTTAAGGAAATTTATATTTCCCGATTCAACCAAAAAGGACTAGACGTACAAGCCTTCCCCATCGAAATTCACGCCGTTTCGCGGCTTAATGAGGTTTTCGAACGGCTTTTAGCGTAGTTCGTAGCCAGATTCACACCGCCAAATTTCACGCCATGGAAAGTTTACTGGCCACCCGCCTTGGGGTGGACACGGAGATATTTCACTGGGTGCTGGTACCCCTTTTTATCTTCCTGGCCCGCATCACCGACGTATCCATCTCGACCATCCGGATGATGCTCGTCATCAGCGGGCGCAAGGAACTGGCCCCCTTCATCGGCTTTTTCGAGTCGCTCATCTGGCTCATTGCCATCGGGCAAATCTTGCAGAACGTGGGCA
>DAIMZG010000007.1:0-24200 GCA_036734065.1 Catalimonadaceae bacterium | reverse complement strand
CGGCGACACGTTCCAGAACGTGGACGTATCGGTGCGGGGCACGCTGCGGTCCCGGCTGACGGGTTTTGGGGTGGTAGGCAACGTGCTGAACGCCAACCGTTTCCAGATCCAGGACATTGACCAGGCCCTGCTGACGGCCAGCGATCACTTGGTGTTCGGACGGTTTTTCAACGTGGGGCTGGAGTACAAATTCCGGTAGCCTGCGGCTTGCCTCCTGGCGCGTTCCCGGCGAGGCGGAGGAACAGGAAAATAAGCCGCTTTGAACACAAAAAAGCCACCCCCAATCGGAGGTGGCTTTGCTATTCGGTGGATCGCCGCCTAGCGCTCGATCACTACCTTCTCGGTCTGCGTGCCCGCTGCCGTGCGCACCGTCAGGCTGTAGAAGCCCGCCGGCAAATCGCCTACCGACAGCGTGACCTGACCCTGCGCGGTGCTCAACCGCCGCACCGAACGTCCCAGCGCGTCGAACAGCGTCAGGTCGGCCGCTTCTCCACCGTTCCAACCGCTTACGCGTAGTTCGCTGCGTGCCGGGTTGGGATAGGCCAGCACCCGCAGCGACTGGTTCTTCGCCAGCGACGTAGTGGTTTCGGCAAAGCGAACTTCCCAGCGCGTGTCGGCCGTGCCGCCCGCGTGCGTCAGCGTCACTGCGGGCTGCTGGCGCAGGTCAACCGTCGTGTTCGACACCAGGTCTATCAACAACACCTCAGTGGTGGTAGGCAAGCTACTCAGCGCCTCGGCCGTCAGCCTGTAGCTGCCCGCCGCCCCCGTCAGGGCCAGCGGTACGATCTGCCCTGCGGGCATCTCCCCCACCGAGTTGATGGCCAGCCACTGCCCCGTCTGGGCGATGCTGCTCAGCGTGGCGCTGCCACCTCCCAGCTTGAGGGCATCCCGCATCGGCTCGTAGTCGGCCTCGCTGCCCGCCCGGAAGCGGATCACCGTCTGATCCACGAGCACGTCCTGCGCCGCGAGTTGCAACTCGACGCGGGCCATCGGCGCCGCCACCGGCCCGCGATTACCCGTAGCGGCTTTTACCGTCTCGGCGAAGTTGAGCGTGGCCGCTCCCGTCGCCTTCACAAAGAAACTCTCCGATGAACGGAGCGTCGGGTCGCCGCTCTCGTTGGCTTCTATCACCTCGTAGTTGCTCCCCGTCCGCCGCACGTAGGCAAAGGGCGTCAGGTTAGTGGCCGAGGCATTGTACAGGGCCGTCCAGTCCACGTCCGAAGGGTACGGGTTGCCCGGCAGGTGCCAGCCGTCTTCGTCGGCGCCGCCCGAGGCCGTAAAGCTCAGCGGCAGCGTCAGGGAGCCGATCAGCGGCATGCCGCTCGTGCTCACCGTGCCCGGCGTGGTCAGGTAGGCAATAAAGCCCCGGCCCAGCGGCAGGCCCGACGTGATGTTGCCCGGCGTCTTCCAGCCCTGGTTGCGGTCGCCCGCCACGCTCTCGTCGTACCAGAACAAGGTGTTGGCCGCGTTGTTGCTCAAGAACAGCGGGAAGTCGAAGCTACGCCCGCTCGTGCCCATCGGCGTGCTCAGGTTGAAGTAGCGCGTCTGGTTGCCCACAAAGCGCTGCATCACCACCTGGCCCGAGGTCCGCGTCAGCGAACCCGACGTCACGGGTGCGATGCTGGCCGTTTGGCTGGCCGTCGAGACCATCGTCAGCGTCTGCGCGCCCAGGGCCAGCGTACCGTTGTCGAGCAGGAGTTCGCCGCGCAGGCTCAGGTTCCGCGTCAGGCCCAGCACCGCCCCGTTGATCACCGACAGGTCGTGGAGGCTCAGCGCGCTGTTGCCCCCGAGCGTTTGACCCGGAGCCGTGCCCGCGAAGACCAGTTGGCTGCCGTTGCCCGTCGTCATGGTGCCGTTGTTGGTCATGCTCGTGGCTACCGTCAGCGTACCGTTGAGCGTGAAGCTAGCGCCCGCCTCAATCGTTACGGACTTGACGCTGAAGCTCTGGCCCGCCCCCAGCGTGGGCATGTTGGGCGCAGTGGCCGGAATGACGGCGTCCTGCGTGGCATCGGGTACCCCGCCCACCCAGTTGGCCGGGTTGCCGAAATTGCTGTTCTGTCCCCCCGTCCAGCTACCCGTGGCCAGCGGCGCCTCGCAGCTCACGTTGAGCACGAAGTTGCCCCGCGCCGTGCCGAAGCCCGTCACGTAGATGTAGTAGTCGGTGCCTACTTCCGAGTTGAAGACTACCTCTGACTGAAGGGTATTATTGTCCGCATCGTCGTTGCCGCCGACGCACACCAGGCTGTCGCAAGCCCCACCGTAGATATTAAGTTGGGTATCGAAGGTCGAGCCGAACGTATTAACCGTCACCTCGTCGCCCGTACCTAAAAAGCGGTACCACACCCCGAAGCTACCCGGCGTCGTACCGCAGAAGCCCGTCGGGCCGCCCGTGCCCGTCGCCCCCAGGCTGGTGCCTGCCAGCCCGCTCGTGCCGCACGTCACCGTGACGGCGTCAGCGCACAGGTCGTTGGCCGGTGCGGGTATCAGCGTCGTGAAGCTCACCGTGTTGGAGAAGCTGCTTTCCAGTCCGGCGGCGCACAAGGCCCGCACCCGTGCTTGGTGCAAGGTGCCCGAGGCCAGGCCCGTCAGCGTCAGCGTCGTGGCCGTGGTGGTATCCATCGTCCAGTCTCCACTGGTGCCCGCGCGGAATTCTACCACGTAGCTTTCAGCCGTGGCCGAAGCCGTCCAGTTCAGCGTCGCCCCGCTGGTTGTCACTGCGCTCGAGGTCAGGGCCGTGGGGGGTGCGCACGTCGGGGGTGCCACGCAACTCAGGTTGAGCACGAAGTTGCCCCGCGCCGTGCCGAAGCCCGTCACGTAGATGTAGTAGTCGGTGCCTACTTCCGAGTTGAAACCGACTTGAGAGCGCAGACCGCAGAAGTCATCGTTGCCGCCTACACAAATCAGGCTGTCGCAACTGCCGCGGTAGACGTTGAGTTTGGTATCGAACCCGATCGAGTCGCAGGTGTTGACCGTCACCTCGTCGCCCGTACCTACAAAGCGGTACCACACCCCGAAGCTGCCCGGTACGGTGCCGCAACTAGTTGTCGGGCCGCCTGTGCCCGTGGCCCCCAAGTTGGTGCCCGCCAGCTCGCTCGTGCCGCACGTCACCGTGATGGCGTCCGCGCACAGGTCGTTGACGGGGCGTGTCCGGAAGGTGATTGTAGCCGAAAAGTTGCTCTCCGACGAGGCGGAACAAATGCTCTGCACACGCGCCTCGTAGAGCGTCGTGGGGGCAAGGCCCGTCAGCGCGGCAGTAGTGTCCGTAGTAGGCACCACTGTCCACGGCCCGGTGGTGTCTTCACGGAACTCGAGCACGTAGCTTTGGGCCGTGGCAATGCCGTTCCAGCTCAGCGTGGCCGAGGTCGTCGTCAGGGCACTGGCCGATAGCGCCGTCGGCGCTGGGCAGTCCGGCGCGAGGTCCACTTCGAAATTATCCACCAGAATTCGAAACTGATCGGCTATCGAATAGCCGTGCAGACCTACGAAATAGCTGCCCGTGGTGGTCGGCGTGAAGATAAATTCGGCCAACTGGTAGGTCACGTTGTTGAACGAACCCAGATCGCCCAGCAAGGTGGTCATGGCCGTCACCGTGGCGCTGTTGCCAATGTGCACCTTCAACCGCTCGGGAAAGCTAGCCGACTGCGCCCGGTAGCCAAACCGCACTACGTAGCTGGTGCCCGCCGTCAAAATCAGTTCGGGCGTGTAGGCCCAGTCGTCCATGGCCAGGGTGCCGTTCCAGCGGATGGCCAGGGCGTTGGGGGGCGATTGCGGGAGGCCCGTCTGGGCGAGGGTTGCCCACGTGAAGGCGTCATTGTTGAGGTTCTCGAACGTCCAGCCACAGGGCAGTGCCGGGACCGTCTCCGCATCGAAACTTTCCGTATAGGGGAACGTGCTGATGGCGGACGGTACGCAAAGCGTTATGAAGTTCACCGTACTGGTGAAACTGCTCTGCTCGTTATTGGCGCACAAGGCCCGTACCCGCGTCTGGTACAAGGTGCTGGGCAGAAGTCCGTTCAGCGTCAGCGTGGTGGCAGTAGTCGTCTGCGTTGTCCACGCACCCGTGGTGTCCGCCCGAAACTCCACTTCGTAACCCTGGGCCGTGGCGACGCTATTCCAGTTCAGCGTAGCCGCACTGGTAGTCACACTACCCGCATTTAAGCCCGACGGAACCGGACAGGCCAACAACGCCTGCGCCGTCGTGGTGCGGCTTAAACTTTGTGTACCGCAACTGGCGTTGGTGTGCACATGCAAACGGTAGATGCCCCCCGCCGGAAGGACTCCCGACGAGATGGACGTTGTGCCAAAGGCGATCACCGTATTGGTGGCCGTGGTCAAGGTCAGAAAGTCCGTGGCCACGCTGCTGGTAAACTGGTACGTAAGCCCACCCTGCAAATTCAGGACAGAGAAATCGCCCGCCCAAATCCCGGGATCGATCGTGGTCAAGCTGCCATTCGTAGCCGGGGTTACCGTAAACAAAGGCCACTGCGCAGTGGCAATGCACTGCGCCCAGCCCGTCAGTGGCTGGCTCAGCCAAAGCAACCCGAGCAGGGCTATCCACACGTTTTTAATTGGGTATTTTTTTTTCATCGAGATAAGAATAGACGGATTAATAATGGAATACCTTACACCTTGTAGCCGCGCAACGAGCTGAACCGCTCGGAGGAGCTGCCTCAACCGCGCACCCGAAAAGGATCAGAACAACTCACTCCGCAAAAGCTACATTCTGCCAAATATAAAGCCAATTTAGGGTTGTAATCAACCCCTAAAGCAAAAATAATTGCCTTTTTATTTCAAAAATAACCCCAACAACCAAATCATTATTTTACGACTATTTCTTCTTTCAATTAAATACCTTCAAGATCAGGCATTTGATCAAGAAAAAGAGAGCCTTGAACTTTCTTTTTTTTCACCCAAAAAACCGACAAATATTACAGGACTGTTTTTTTCCGATTCATAACTGATTATTTGTCGGTTTTATGTAAATTTTTATAGGCGACTTATCAGTTGTAGCGTATCCCAAATACAAGTTGCCGGGCCAGTCCCGCCCTCGCCTTCGGCCCCACTGCCCTGCGCCGGACAGAAAAAAACCGGGAGCCTGGGGCCCCCGGTTTTCACGGCTGTGCGATAACCGATTAGCGCACGATGATTTTCTGCTGCCACTGGCTATAGGGCGTGCTGACTTGCAGCCAGTACATCCCGCCGCTCAGCTTACGGGCGGGCTGCAGCGTGCCCACGTACTGGCCCCCGGCGTCCGAACGCGCCTCCATCCGGTACACCGGGCGACCCAGGGCATCGTAGAGGCCGAGCGTCAGCGCCTCATCGGCGTTCAGCCCTTCCAATTCGACCTGAATGCGCGCGCCGCTGTTGGGGTTGGGAAAGGCCCGGAAGGCCCGCAGTTCCTCCTGATTGCGATCCACCATCCGCACGAGCGACAGGCTCGACGTCCCGTCGAAATCCGTCTGCCGCAAGCGGTAGTACGACCGACCACTCAGGGGCTGCTCGTCGAGGTACGTGTAGCTGCGCAAACCCTGGTGGGAACCGGCGCCCTCCAGGCGGACGATGGACGCAAACGCCCGGCCATCCTTCGACCGCTCAAGGATAAAGTAGTCGTTGTCGGTTTCCGAAAGCGTCTGCCAGTCGAGCTGCACGCCCCGCTCGGTGCGGCGGGCCGTGAAGTCCAGCAGCGTGATGGGGAGCGGGTTGTCGCTGCTGAGCAACGTAAACTCGCCGAAGGTGAAGGTCAGCGGCTCGTCGGCGTCGGCTTGCGTGCCCATGATCCCCACCAGCGTACCGAACCCGTCGTTGAGGGCCGCCCCCGTAAAGAGGGTGTCGGCTACGGTCAGCGTACTGCCCACCGCGACCGGATTGCCGTCGCGGTTCAGTTCGTAGAAAGCCTGCACGGACGCCGTGACCGGATTGAGCTGGAAGCTCAACAGCACGTTGTCGCCAAGGGCCACGCTGTCCGCCACCTGCGTGCTATCAACCGTGGTGCCGTTGGCTTCGTGCAGCAGCAAGATCTCGTAGCCATTGCCCCTGGCCTTGGCCACCAGCTTGACGTAGTTGTCCTGATCAATGCCGAACCAAAGGCCCGCTTCCTGCCCCGAGGCCGTGCCCGGATCGGGCAGGACCAGCAACTCGGCGCGCGCCTCGAGGGTCACCCCGGCGGTGGCGGCCTTCACGGCCAGCATGTTCAACTGCGTGTTGGCCGCCCCCAAGGCGGTACCCTTGGGGGTGGTCAGGCTCAGCGTGCCCACCGACGGATCTACCACCAGCAAGTTGGGCTGATAGCCCGGTACGGTCGAATCGGGCGCGGGGCCATCTTCGGACAGGCGGCTATCGGGCGGATACACCACCGTGAAGCCCGTACCCAACCCAGCTTGCCCGGCAATGCCGCCCGCGCCGTTGGCCCAGTTGGGGGTGTAGGTACTGTCCGGATTGACCGTCAACTGGTCGCAATTGAGGGTAGAAAAGGGTGCACACGGCGGGGCTACGCAGCTCACGTTGAGCACGAAGTTGCCCCGTGTAATTGAGCTAAAGCCCGTTACGTAGAAGTAGTACGTCGTGCCGCTCACCGACACGAAACGTACCTGCGACTGGCGCGTGCCGCCCGCGTCATCGTTGCCGCCCACGCACACGAGCGCTCCGCAACTGCCACTATAGACATTGAGCTTGGTATCGAAGTTATTAGGCGAACCGAACGTATTGACCGTTACGGTGTCACCCGTGCCCGCGAAGGTGTACCACACCCCGAAGTTGCCCGGTGTGGTGCCGCAATTCGCCGTGGGGGCACCTGTACCCGTAGCCCCAATGTTGGTGCCCGCCAGTCCGGTGGTGCCGCACGTTACCGTAGTGGCGTTCGTGCACAGGTCGTTGGCTGGAACGGGAACACACGTCACATTGAGCACAAAGTTGCCCCGCGCTGCGCCGAAGCCCGTCACGTAGAAGTAGTACGTTGTGCCAACTTCCGACACGAAAACTACTTGCGAACGCAGGCTACAGAAGTCGTCGTTGCCGCCCACGCACACCAAGCTGTCGCAAGCGCCCCTGTACACATTGAGCTTGGTGTCCAGCCCGCTCGGCGCGCAAGTATTGACTGTCACCTCGTCGCCCGTGCCCACAAAGCGGTACCACACCCCGGAGCTGCCCGGTACGGTGCCGCAATTGGTCGTCGGGCCGCCCGTGCCCGTGGCGCCCTGGTTGGTGCCCGCTAGCCCGGTGGTGCCGCACGTCACCGTGATGGCGTCAGCACACAGGTCGTTGGGCGGTACGGGGAACAGCGTCGTGAAGCTCACCGTGTTGGAGAACGTGCTTTCCAGCGCCTCGGCGCACAAGGCCCGCACCCGTGCCTGGTACTGGGTGCCCGAAGCCAGCCCGCTCAGCGTCAGTGTCGTGGCCGTGGTGGTGTCCATCGTCCAGGCACCGCTGGTGCCCACGCGGAATTCTACCACGTAGCTCGTGGCCGAGGCCGAGGCTGTCCAGTTGAGCGTGGCCCCGCTGGCCGTCACGTTGGTGGCGGCCAAACCAGTCGGCGCCGGACACGCTGGCGCCGTCGTGAAGCTCACCGTGTTGGAGAAGGTGCTTTCCAACGTATCGGCGCACAAGGCGCGTACCCGTGCCTGGTGCTGGGTGCTCGGGGCCAGCCCGCTCAGCGTCAGCGTCGTGGCCGAGGTGGTGTCCATCGTCCAGTCACCGCTGGTGCCCTCGCGAAATTCTACCACGTAGCTCGTAGCCGAGGCCGAGGCTGTCCAGTTGAGCGTGGCCCCGCTGGCCGTCACGTTGGTGGCGGCCAAACCAGTCGGTGCCAGACACGCCGGCGGGGCCGTACAGCTCAGGTTGAGCACAAAGTTGCCCGTCGCCGAGCCAAAGCCCGTCACGTAGATGTAGTACGTCGTGCCCACCTCCGACAAGAAAACTACTTGCGAACGCACACCGCAAAAGTCATCGTTGCCGCCTACGCAGGTAAATGACCCGCAACTGCCGCTATAGACATTCAGCTTGGTGTCGAACCCGGTGGGGGCGCAGGTATTGACGTTCACGCTGTCGCCCGTACCTACGAAGGTGTACCACACCCCGGAGCTGCCCGGTACGGTGCCGCAATTCGCCGTCGGGCCGCCCGTACCCGTAGCATTCTGGTTGGTGCCCGCCAGCCCGGTGGTGCCGCACGTTACCGTGATGGCGTCGGCGCACAGGTCGTTGGGCGGTACGGGGAACGGCGTGGTGAAACTCACCGTGTTGGAGAACGTACTTTCCAGCGCCTCGGGGCACAAGGCCCGCACCCGTGCCTGGTGCAAGGTGTTCCCAGCCAGACCCGTCAGCGTCAGCGTCGTGGCCGAGGTGGTGTCCATCGTCCAGTCACCGCTGGTGCCCTCGCGAAATTCTACCACGTAGCTCGTAGCCGAGGCCGAGGCTGTCCAGTTGAGCGTGGCCGTCGTGGCCGTCAGTCCACTCGACGCCAGGGCCGTTGGCGGCAAGCACGCCGGCGGCACCGTACAGCTCAGGTTGAGCACAAAATTGCCCCGCGCCGTGCCGAAGCCCGTCACGTAGATAAAGTACGTCGTATCGCTCACCGACAGGAAACGTACCTGCGACTGGAGCGTGCCGCCCGCGTCGTCGTTGCCCCCTACGCACACCAGCCCGGCGCAACTGCCCCTGTAGACATTGAGCTTGGTGTTGAGGGTCGAGCCGAACGTATTGACGTTCACGCTGTCGCCCGTACCTACGAAGGTGTACCACACCCCGAAGCTGCCCGGCGTGGTGCCGCAACTGGTCGTCGGGCCGCCCGTGCCCGTGGCGCCCTGGTTGGTGCCCGCCAGCCCGGTGGTGCCGCACGTTACCGTGAGGGCGTTGGCGCACAGGTCGTTGGCTGGTACGGGGAACGGCGTGGTGAAGCTCACCGTGTTGGAAAAGATACTTTCCGTCGTGTCGGCGCACAAGGCCCGTACCCGCGCCTGGTGCAAGGTGCCCGAGGCCAGCCCACTCAGCGTGCGCGTCGTGGCCGTGGTGGTATCCATCGTCCAAGCACCGCTGGTGCCCGGCCGGAATTCTACCACGTAACTCTCTGCCGTGGCCGAAGCCGTCCAGTTGAGCGTCGCGCCGTTGAACGTCACGTTGGTGGCTGTCAGCCCGCTGGGTGCCAGACACGTCGAAGGAGGCGTACAGACTAGATTGAGTACAAAGTCACCCCGCGCCGTGCCGATGCCCGTCACGTAGATAAAATACGTCGTGCCGCTCACCGACACGAAACGTACCTGCGACTGGAGTCCACCCGTGTCATCGTTGCCGCCCATGCACACGAGCGCTCCGCAACTGCCGCTATAGACATTCAGCTTGGAGTCGAAATTATTGGGTGAACCGAACGTATTGACCGTCACACTATCACCCGTACCCACGAAGGTGTACCATACCCCGAAACTACCCGGCGTCGTGCCGCAGAAGCCCGTCGGTGCGCCCGTGCCCGTGGCCCCAAAGTTGGTGCCCGCTAGCCCGCTCGTGCCGCACGTTACCGTAATGGCGTCCGCGCAGAGGTCGTTGGTGGGGCGCGTCCGGAAGGTGATTGTAGCCGAAAAGTTGCTCTCCGACGAGGCGGAGCAAATGCTCTGCACGCGGGCTTCGTAGAGCGTGGCCGGCGCAAGGTCGGTCAATGCGGCGCTGGTGTCCGAGGTGGGCACCGTTGTCCACAGCCCTTCGGTACCTTCGCGGAACTCGAGCACGTAGCTCTGGGCCGTGGCGATGCCGTTCCAGCTCAGCGTGGCCGAGGTCGTGGCGAGATTGCTGGCCGTCAAGCTAGAGGGCGTCGGGCAGTCCGGCGCGATGTCCACTTCGAAATTATCCACCAGAATCCGAGACTGATCGGCTATCGAATAGCCGTGCAGACCTACGAAATAGCTGCCCGTGGTGGTCGGCGTGAAGATAAATTCGGCCAACTGGTAGGTCACGTTGTTGAACGAACCCAGATCGCCCAGCAAGGTGGTCATGGCCGTCACCGTGGCGCTGTTGCCAATGTGCACCTTCAACCGCTCGGGAAAGCTAGCCGACTGCGCCCGGTAGCCAAACCGCACCACGTAACTGGTGCCCGCCGTCAGAATCAGTTCGGGCGTGTAGGCCCAGTCGTCCATGGCCTGCGACGAGTTGTAGCGGATGGACAGGACATTGGACGCAGACTGCGCATTGGTGGACGAAAAAGTTGCCCAGGTGAAGCCGTCATTATTGAGGTTCTCGAAAGTCCAGCCGCAGGGCAATGCCGGGGCCGTCTCCGCATCGAAATTTTCCGTGTAGGGGAACGTGCTGATGATGGGCGGCTGGCAGGGTGTTGTAAAACTCGCCGGCCCAGCGTACACGCTGGTGCCACCCTCGCTACAGATGGCCCGGAGGTAGTACTGGTAGCTCGTAGCCGGACTGAGCCCCGTCAGCACAAAGGGGTTGCTATCGGCCACCACGCTGGTGCCCGCCCCCAGGGCAAAACCCGTAGGCCCGTATATCACTTCCCACTGCGTTTCGCTCCCGCCGGGCGTCCAACCTAAGGTGATGCTTCCGGACGTCGCGTTGCTGGTCGTCAGCGCCGTGGGGCGCGGGCAAGCCGGAGCGGCCTCCCAGAAGATGTCGTCGATGTATAGAAAACGATCGGCCCCCGTATTGGCGTGCCGGAACGCGATGTGCGTGTCGGTACCCGTATAATCCGCGAAAGACACCTGAAACTCCTGGTGCGTAGTGGTCAGGGTGGTGATCGTAGTCAGCGCCGTGAAGGTGGCCGGATTGGTCGGGTCGCTCATCGTGCCGATGACCAAGTTTTCGGCGCTAAATCCGCGCCGGGCCCGGAAGCGCAACTGGTTGGTGCCCGCGCCCAGGTCGGTTAGCGAGGGTGAAACAAACATGAGGTGCTGGGCAGCCCCGGCCGTGGACGAGTTATACATCTCCAAGTGGTTGGGCAGCGAACTAGGCGTAGCGGTGTTGATCACTCGCACACGCACAGACGAATTGCTGCCGATCGCAATACCTGTCCAGCATGTTGGTAAACCCAAGTTGGGCGTGCTGTCGAAGTTCTGGCTGAAGGGCGCCGCAAAGGGCAAGCACTGCGTGGTGAAGCTCACTGGCAAAGACCAGGCGCTCGTGTCGGTGGGGCCGCAAAAAGCCCGCACGTACGCCTGATAGGTCGTCGCTGGTTGCAATCCCCCGAGGGCCAGCGTGGTATCGGCCGCGCCCTGCTGCGTACCCGTACCGAGTGCAAATCCGGCCAAACCGTATTCTACCTGCCAGCTCGTGGCGTTGGCCAGGTTGTTCCACCGCAGTTGGGCACCCGTTGGGGTTAGGCTGCTGGCCGTCAGGCCCGCTGGCCTCGGGCAAAAGAGCAAGGCCTGCGCCGTGGTGGTACGGTTTGTACTCTGCGTGCCGCAACTGGCGTTGGTGTGCACGTGCAGGCGGTACGTGCCCCCCGCCGGAATGAGCACGTCCAGCGGCGTCGTGCCGAAGTCAATGGTGTCGGTGGCCGTGGTCAAGGTCAGAAAATCCGTGGCCACGCTGCTGGTAAACTGGTACGTCAGCCCACCCTGCAAATTCAGGGCAGAGAATTCGCCCGCCCATTGTGATGGGGTAATCGTGGTCACGCTACCACCCGAATCCGGAGTCTGCGTGGTCGAAGGAAACAGCGTGGTGGCAATGCACTGCGCCTAGCTCGCAAGCGGCTGGCTCAGCCAAAGCAACCCGAGCAGGACGATCCGTACATGTCTAATTGCGTAGTTTTTTTCCATTCAAAAAAAGGATAAAGGGGTTGACAATAAGATAATCTTACACCTTGCATCTGCCTGATCGGGCGCCCCGCTCGGATGCTTCCCGAAACCAAGCCTTCCGGAAAATATTCGGCGGGGTCGTGTAGCAAGGCCTACATTCTGCCAAATATAAAGGCAATCTACCCTCACAACCAACTAGCAAAGTGCATAAAAGCCGTTTTTTATTTTAAATTATTTCATAACAATAACTTTAAATACTTTGGGCTTTTTTCAGGTAAAACCACAACGCTTAGCAGCTAGGTATTTGGCCACAAAAAAAGGAGCCTTTAGCTCCCTTTTTTTTCAACCAAAAAAACGTTAAATATTACAGGAAGGCGTCTTGCACGTCGCAGGTGGATTCTTTCCCGATTTTATCAAAGTTTTTCTCTAGCCATTGATCAGCCGCCGCGTGGCCCTGCTGCCGGAGCTGCCGGATGAACGACCAGTCGGCATTGAGCTTGCTCGAAGCCCCGTACTGGGCAATTTGCGAGGTGGGCACTACGGCGTGGATGCGCAAATCGCGCAACTTATTCTCCAGGTTCATGCCCCGGGCCAGCATCTTCTGCACAAAATTGACCCGGCGCATCTCGTGCATCAGGCTGGCGTTGAAGGAAATTTCGTTGGCCCGGTTGCGGATTTCGTCGGCCGTTTTGGGGATGTAGTCAATCTCGATGGGATTGATCTGCACCAGCACAATGTCGGCCGCCTCGGCCTTGTCAATGAGGGGGAAAATGGGCGGATTGCCCATGAAGCCGCCATCCCAGTAGGCCTCGCCGTCAATTTCGACGGCCTTGAACAGGTAGGGCAAGCACGCCGAGGCCAGCACGGCGTCCACCGACATTTCCGGCATCTCGAACACCTTGGCCCGGATGGTGCGCACGTTGGTGGCGCACACGAACAGCTTGGTACACTGGCAGGTGCGCAGGGCCTCGAAGTCAATGAGCTTGTTGAGGATTTCGCGCAGCGGGTTGACGTCGAGCGGATTGAACTGGTAGGGCGAAAACACTAGCGAGTACATATCGAACAGCAAGTAGGCCGGCGAATTGTCGAGCCGTCCGCCGCTGAAGCGCTTGTCCATGAAACTGGGCTGCAGCAGGCTGAACCGCTGGCTGCGCGAGATGGCCCGCCAGAAGCGTTCGAGCAATTCGAGGGCACCCTGCCGGCCATTCTGGTGAATGCCGTAGGCTGCCACGGCCGCGTTCATGGCCCCGGCACTGGTACCGCAAAAAGACTCCATGTGCACGCGGCCGTCTTCAAGAAAGCGTTCGAGCACGCCCCACGTGAAAGCACCGTGCGAGCCGCCCCCTTGCAGGGCCAGGCTAATTTTCTTCTTGCCCTCGGCGGGGTACTTGCGCGTTCCGTGTTGGGGTTGCTCGGCCCGCTGCGAATGCGTGGGCCGGGGTTCGATAATCGCCATATAGTTTGCTAGGATGGTTTGCAGCGGAAAGCCCGCGCAGCAGTAATGGGTGGCCCTACTGGGCCGTCCAGCCGCCGTCCACGGGCAACGAGATGCCCGTCAGCGTAGTGGCCGTGTCGGCGGCCAGCATCAGGGCCGCCTGCCCGAGCAGTTCGACGGGCACAAAGTCCTTGACGGCCTGCTTCTTGAGCATCACCTTCTCGACGACTTCGGCTTCGGACATCTGGTGCGCGCGCGCCTGGTCTTTGATCTGGCCCTCGACGAGGGGGGTTCTGACGTAGCCGGGGCTGATGGCATTGCAGGTAATATTATAAGGTGCACCTTCTACGGCCAAGGCCTTGGTGAGGCCCGTTACGCCGTGCTTGGCGGCAATGTAGGCCGACTTGAATTCGGAGGCCCGCAGCCCGTGCGCCGAAGTGATGTTGATGATGCGCCCAAAGTTGCGGGCTTTCATGCCCGGCCAGGCCGCCCGGCTGGTGTGAAAGGCCGACGTGAGGTTGATGGCGATGATGGCGTCCCACTTCTCGACCGGAAATTCGTCAATGGGGGACACAAACTGAATGCCCGCATTGTTGACGAGTACGTCGAGGTGACCGAAGGTTTTTTCGGCCAGTTGCACCATTTCGGCGATTTCGGCGGGGCGCAGCATATTGGCGGGCGAATATACCGTCCGGACACCGAATTCTTCGCCCACCTGGGCGGCGATATCGGGACCTTCCTTTTCGAGGCCGTTAAAGAGGACGCCGTAGCCCGCCCGGGCAAATTCGCGGGCGATGCCCAGGCCAATGCCACTGGTGCTGCCCGTAATGAGCACGCTTTTGTTGGTTTGCATGGATAGATAATGGTTTTTTAATAGTAGGTTTTAGAAGCGAATACGCAAATATATCACCGTTCCTACGACCTCACCCAGAATAAGTTTGACAAAACGCGTCTGACGTCATCTGGGCCATTTCTCCGGTTTGGCGTTTATTCCGAATCCATTACCTTTGCTACTGGCAAATCAGTACGGTCAGCTCCTGCTGAACTCCCCCAGGACCGGAAGGTAGCAAGGGTAGGTAGTTGAGCGACCGGTACTTGGTTTGCCATTTTTATTTTCTCCCTTTGCCTGTCACGCTGTCAGCATATCGTACGCGTGCTTGCCAAATTGGCACAACCGGGTACTTTTGCCCGCGCAGGTGCCCGGTAGATGTATGTAGGTACACGCTTTGCTAAGAGTAAGGTTGAACCTTCAAAAGGAGAAAAATCATGAACTTGCTGGATAATAAAGCTTTGCTGCGTGCGTTCGGCGGCCACGCCAGCCTACTCAACACCCTTCACGGTGGCACGGCCTCGGCCCTGGCCACCATGACCCAGACCGAAGACGGACTCACCTTCGAGATCAGTTTGCCCTCAGTGTCCCCCGAAGCCTTGGGCGTGTTTGTACACCAACGCCACTTGCTGGTACGGGCCGAACTCTCGGATCGGGCCGACTACCCCACCGAGCTGCCCCTGCCGCTCTATTTTCAATCTTTTCCCCTCCCCCCAGTGGCCGACGCCGACCACATTGAGGTGTTTTACGAAGACGCCACCTTGCGTATCCTGGTGCCCTTCCAACAACCCGCCGATCCGCGTCGTCTTCCCATCAGGCGGAACCCATAAAACTCATTTTTTACGCATACCAGCCACCGCCAACGGTGGCTTTTTTTTGAACCAACTAGCCACTAATTGTACGGCAATAGAAGCCAAAACCGACGTCTGGACGCGTCGGGCGCGAAATGGTGATTTGACTATGAACCAAAACGCCCCAATGGTAGACTTTTATAGATTTGACTTATGGTAGTCTTGATAATTCTTATTAACTTTTCGACGTATTACCTGCCGTACTTGCAGGCGCCCCCACGTAGTTTTACTAGCTGCTGCACGCAGCACGCTCCGATTGCCGTACCGAAAGCCTAACCCACTCACACCATGAAAACCAAAGTCACGTTTGATACGCACCTGACCTGCCAAAAATGTGCATCTCACGCCAATTCCG
Organism: Catalimonadaceae bacterium; assembly: GCA_036734065.1. Lineage (GTDB taxonomy): Bacteria > Bacteroidota > Bacteroidia > Cytophagales > Flexibacteraceae > DAIMZG01. The sequence continues at coordinate 9,007 of DAIMZG010000007.1, read as the reverse complement.
TGTTTCAAGACCTGGATGCGGATAACTTACAACAGATATCCGACAACAAGTCTTGTGCACCTTTTCGGAAAGGGCAGATATTGTTTCACGAAGGCACCCGTCCCTTGGGAGTGTATTGCCTCAATCGGGGCACGGTCAAAGTTTTCAAGACGGGTTTTGACGGTAAAGAACAGATCGTCTCGATCGCCAAACCGGGCGTGCTGCTCGGCTACAAAGCCCTGCTGAGCGAAGAACTGTATTCGGTCTCGTCCGAAACCCTCGAAGATTGCGCCGTGTGCTTCATTCCGAAGGGCGAGTTTCTCAACGTCCTCGACCACTCCAACAGCCTCAACCGCAGGCTGCTCCGCATGGTCTGCCGCGAATACGGCGTAATGGCCGATATGCTTACCAACATTTCGCAGCGCCCGGTGCGCACCCGCTTGGCCGTTACCCTGCTCATGCTGCGTGACACCTACGGGCAAGACGGCCACGAAGACGGGCCCGTCGAAATCAACCTGACGCGCGAAGACCTGGCCAACATTATCGGTACGGCCACCGAAACGCTGATCCGCCTGCTGAGCGACTTCAAAGAAGAGGGCCTGATCACCACCAAGGGGCGGCGCATCAATATCGCGCAGGTGCCCGGCTTGGTGCGCATTGCCAACGCTTCCTGAGGCGACTTTCGGGCTTGCCGCCGTCACCCCAAGGCGTGGGCGTTGGCGTAGAGTTCGGCTTCGGCGGCTGTAATGGTCTTGCCACACATGATCACGAGCCGCTCGGTGACGTTGCGCAACTCGCGAATGTTGCCCGTCCACTCCAGCGACTGCAAGTACTGCATGGCGTCGGGGGCTACGCGCTTGGGCGCGGTGCCGTAGTCGTGGGCGATGTCTTCCAGAAACTTATCCACGAGCAAAGGGATGTCGTCGCGGCGCGCGCGCAGCGGCGGCACCGGGATGAGGATCACGCCAAGGCGGTGGTAGAGGTCTTCGCGGAAGCGCCCTTCGGCGATTTCCTGCCGCAGGTTTTTGTTGGTGGCGGCAATCACGCGCACGTTCACCTTGATTTCTTTGGTGCCCCCCACCCGGCTGATTTTGCTCTCTTGCAAGGCCCGCAACACCTTAGCCTGGGCCGAAAGGCTCATGTCGCCAATTTCGTCGAGGAAGAGCGTGCCGCCGTGGGCCTGCTCAAACTTACCGATGTGCTGCTTGATGGCCGACGTAAAGGCCCCTTTTTCGTGTCCGAAAAGTTCGCTTTCGATCAGCTCACTCGGGATGGCGGCGCAATTTACCTCTACAAAAGGTTGCGCATTTCGGGGGCTGTCGCCGTGCAGGGCGCGGGCCACCAATTCTTTGCCCGAGCCGTTGGGCCCCGTGATGAGCACCCGGGCTTCGGTGGGCGCCACCTTGCCGATCGTTTCGCGGAGGCGCTGCATGGCCTCCGAAGTACCCACCATTTGCGAATGACGGGCCACCTTCTTGCGCAAAACTTTCGTTTCGCTCACCAGCGACGATTTGTCGAGGGCGTTGCGGACTGTAACCAGCAGTCGGTTCAGGTCCGGGGGCTTTTGAATAAAATCGTAGGCGCCTTTTTTGGTGGCTTCCACGGCCGTCTCGATCGTGCCGTGCGCCGACACCATAATAAATTGCGTGTCTGCGCCCATTTCCTTGGCTTTTTCGAGCACCTCCAGCCCGTCCACTTTGGGCATTTTGATGTCGCAAAGTGCTACGTCGTAGCGATTTTGCTGCAGCAGGCTCAGGGCTTCTTCGCCGTCTTTGGCCTCTTCGACGGTGTACTGCTCAAACTCCAGAATTTCCCTCAGGGTGGCGCGGATGGCCTTTTCGTCGTCAATGATCAGGATGTGGGGCATAGAAAATGCGTTTTGCTAGTCAATAATACGACGTTTCGGGCCGGAAAGCCAACCGCATCAGCTTGCGGACGGGAGGCCCCTTTCAACCCAAAAACCCGCCTCTCTTCCCAAATGGTACGCGCCGGAGCCGATCATTCCCTAGTTTGTGGCTCTTCACGCATCCGAAAGGGCACCTGGCTCGTGAGTGCTGCGTTCTTATTTTTTATTCTTGTCTCATGCCCGAAGTATCCACAGCGCACAAGCGGCCTTTGTCCGTACCGGTAGTGAGTTCGGCCGCTGCCGCCCCGCCTTCGGCCGCCAAGGCCCCTCCCCTAGCGGGCAACGCGTCGGCGATCAGTCACGCGCAAGCCTACTGGCTCTGCCAACTTTCGGGCTGGCTGCTCTACGGCGGTTTTCTGGCCGTGGTGTATTTGCTCAACGACCGTACCGAGTTGGGCGCCCGCGAGGGGCTCTCGATTTTTTTCCTTTGCCTGTTCGGGCTGCTCTACACGCACAGCTTCCGGTTACTGATTCACCGTTACGGCTGGGCACAATGGCCCTTACCCCGACTGGTACCGCTCATTTTACTGGCCAACGTAGCCATGTCCATCGGTTTTGTGAGCAGCATGTACGGCACCGAGCGCCTGCTGGGCCTTCAGCCGCCCGGCGTCATTGACCTCGGCGTGATCTACATCATGCTCATCAATTCCACCTTCATGTTTTTTCTGTGGTCGCTGATGTACTTCGCGGCCTATTTCTTTCGGAATTATAAAAGAAAAGAAATCGAACGGCTCGAGTGGGAAAGGGCCATGCGCGAATTCGAGCTCAACCAGTTGCGCTCGCAACTCAATCCGCACTTTGTGTTCAATGCGCTCAACACCATCCGGGCACTCGTCGCCGAAGATCCTTCCAAGGCCCAGCAATCCATTACGCAGCTTTCGAACCTGCTGCGGCATTCGTTGCTGGCCACGCGGCGACGTACCATTCCCCTCGAAGAAGAAATGCGCACCGTACGCGACTACCTCACCCTGGAAAAGCTCCGCTACGAAGACCGGATGCACCTCACCTTCGACCTAGACCCTGCCGCACTCTCCGTTTGCCTGCCGCCCATGATGGTGCAAACCCTGGTCGAAAATGCGGTCAAGCACGGCATCGCCCGCCAGAAGGCCGAGGGTTTTATTACCCTGACGGGACACGTACACGCCGGCTGCCTGCAACTCACGATCCGCAACAGCGGTACGCTGGCCATGGCCGACGACGCCAGCGGCTTTGGCGTACGCAACACCCGGCAACGCCTCCAACTTCTCTACGGCCAACCCGACCTGTTCAGGCTCTACCAGGAAGGAACCGGTACGGTCGTCGCGCAACTTCAAATCCCTATCCAACCATGAATGCCCTCCTCATTGACGATGAACGCCTGGCCCGCGCCGAACTGCGTCGCCTGCTCGAACCCCACCCGCAGATCCGCATCGTAGGCGAAGCGGTAAATGGCGAAGATGGCCTCGAAAAAATTTATGCGCTCAATCCTGATTTGCTCTTTCTCGACATCCAGATGCCGGGCAAAAATGGTTTTGAGTTGCTCAGCGAGCTGACGGGCCGCACGCCCCGCGTCATTTTTACGACGGCCTACGACGAGTACGCCCTGCGGGCCTTCGAGTTCAACGCCCTCGACTACCTGCTCAAGCCCATCGAGGCCGATCGGCTCGACGCGGCCCTGCGGCGCTTGCATGAAAAGGAAGATGACCCGGCACTGCCCGAGCGCAGTCCCGAACTGGGCACCCGCCCGCTCGGCGAACAAGACCAGGTATTTGTCAAGGATGGGGAAAAATGCTGGTTCGTCACGCTGGGCAAGGTGCGCTTCTTCGAATCGGTGGGCAACTACGTGCGCCTGCACTTCGACAACCAACGGCCGCTGATCCTGCGCTCTCTCAACGCCCTCGACGAACGACTCGACCCTAACGTATTTTTCCGGGCCAACCGCAAGCACATTATCAACCTGCGCATGATCGAGAACATCGAACCTTATTTCAGTGGTGGGCTGGTAGTACGCCTTCAAGGCGGCGAGCGCATCGAGATTTCGCGGCGTCAGGCCATCCGCTTCAAGGAATTGCTGAGCCTTTAAGCAAAAAAACAGCCAGACCCACCACAGTCTGACTGTCCAAACAACCTACTTAATACACCAAATCAACCAAAGGTTGGCCGCGAAGGGAGGAGTCGAACCTCCGGATGACGACGAGCGTCCCGCTTACTTACTTCGCCGGAAAGCCTTTGCTTTCCCCGTATTTGATAGTACAAATATGGCAGGGTGCGTCCGTAGCTGCAAATATTTCTATATAAACACGCGTTTTTTGCGAAACTTCAAATGGTATCGGCATAGTAAGACAGTATTTTCAACCAAGGGGCTAGATTTGGCTGTCATTTCGATGAACGAGCAAATGGCCGCGCGCTGGCAGCCCAGGGCACAAAAAAACAGTCAGACCCACCACAGTCTGACTGTCCAAACAACCTACTTAATACACCAAATCAACCAAAGGTTGGCCGCGAAGGGAGGAGTCGAACCTCCGGATGACGACGAGCGTCCCGCTTACTTACTTCGCCGGAAAGCCTTTGCCTTCCCTGCATTCGATAACGCAAATATAATAAGGGGTGCCAGAAACCAAAAACTCTATCATGCGAACGGGCATGTTTTTGTGAATTTCAGCATCTAAAATTCCTAATCTTGAACGATTTGCAATCTCTGCCCCACATTTAACTTGCCTTTGGGTATTGATACAAATCAAAGCACTCGGAAAGGGTTGAACACAAAAAAACAGTCAGACCCACCACAGTCTGACTGTTCAAACAACCTACTTTAATACACCAAATCAACCAAAAGTTGGCTACAAGTACAGGAGTCGAACCTGTTTCCGAAAACACTAATTTTCGTTACTCCGAGCTACACTTGCTGTTTGTCAGCGAGTCATTCCCTACTGACAATACAAACTTACGCCGCGAGCGATGAGGCTGCAAACTTCTCATTTTACGAGGGTATTTTTTCGAATATTCGCAAATTATAGCCCTATCTGCTGTGCAGTGTCAATAAACCCATCCGAATTTGGCTAGCATTATTAAAATTTCGCAATGATTCTGATAAATACAATACCCTTTAATTCGCATAAACAAATTTACGCGAATCCTCGCAGGCGTATTACCTAATGATGACGCGCTGACCGTGATGCGCGCCGCCCGGCCGCTGCACCTCAAGCCAGTATATGCCCGGCGGCACCATTGGTAGTTGCAGCCTTTCCCCCAACGGAGCGGGCCACTGGTGCCGGAGTCGGCCAAGGCCGTCGTAGAGGCGGACGCCCACCGCGTTCTGCCACGGGGTGGCGAACGAAAGCTGTCCGTTCTGCCCTACCGGATTGGGAAACACCAATGGCACGGGCGATGCGGACGTGTTTGTGGGGCCGGGCAGGCGGGTTACTACCTGATTGTAGTGCGTGGCGGCAGCGGCGGCACTGCCCATCAGTTCCTCGAGGGTAGTGGCTGCGTGCAGGGCAAAGCCCACCCGAACCGAGTCGCCCGGCAGCAGGCTCAGGGGACCAATGCCTACCACCTGCGCCACATTCTTGCCGATGCCTCCCTGGCCAGCCGTGGGTACTAAGGTACCCGAAGCCAGCGCAGCAAATTTTTCGACATCCGAAAATCCGTCGTTCAGGGTAATTCCTCCCTCCGACCCATCGAGGGCGAGGCTATAGCAATTGGGGGGCGCCGTTTCGGTCAGCAACTGAATACCTACAAACTTTTGCTGCTCGGCGTCGGTGACGTAGCCCAGTCGGAAGCTGCCGTTCCAGAAGGCCCGGTCGCGCAGGCCATTGGCCGATACTTCCCAGTCGGCGAAAAGCCCGGCATACAGTGTAGTCAGAGCCGTGTCGCCCTGGTGGCGCAAGGTGTATTGCACCAGCAGGTACTGGTCGTGCGGCGGCGACCGCCACGCCAGCGTTTGCTGCTGCACTTCGAGCGGCAGCACGGCGGCCTGCTGAGAAGGGTGCACCTTGAACACACTCCGGAGGGCGTAGTCTGCCCCCGGGAAAATGTCTTCGCCCACGTTGAGCACAGGCGCGAAATTATCGGAGAGCGTACCCGGCACCTGGCCTCGTACGGTGCTAGCCACCCGGTCGGGGGCAGTGGCCAGCATTAGCCCCATTTCGCCCAGCAGTTGGTTTTGATCGAACTTCCACCCCAATCCCGGACCGGTGTGGGGTTGCTGGTAGCCAATGCGTCCCGCGCTAGTGATAGTACTGGCAATCTGATTCTGCCGGATATTGACGTACGGAGCATTGAGGGTAATGCGAAACGATTCGCGGGCGCGGTAACCGGGCTGCTGATAGACGATCTCGAAGGCTACCTCCGTGTCGTCGGGCGCATCGGGCAACACCCGCACCACGAAGGGCTGACCTTCCTGGCTGACAAGCTGGAGGGTGGCCAGGCTGCCGAGCAGGGTCACCGAGTCGAGGATTTGCACGTACGGACTGGCGCTGCGCAACGTGGCTTGCAATTCGGGCTGCGTCGGCTGGAGGAAGTTTTGGTACACGCCCCAAATGCGCAGCGTATCGCCGCTTTGGAGGAGGTCATTTTTCTGATCCGTCACCGTCAGGCTCACCGTACGTACCGAGGGCGTGGCGGCGGTCAGCGCCCGGTAGAGGTTTATCCGCCCCGCCCCCAGTTGCCCGGCAAAAGCGGGGTTGAGCGAGTCAATGCGGTCGGCCGTGGTGCGCAGTTGTTCTTTGAGTTGCAGGCCGCTGTACGAAGGAAACACCGACTTGACCAGTGCGGCCGCGGCCGCCGCAATGGGGGCGGCCATCGAAGTGCCCTGCTCGTAGCCGTAGGCATCGTTCCAGAAAGTGCTGTAGATGCCCACGCCAGGGGCGCACACGTCCACGGCGGTGTTGTAACTGGAAAAGCCCGCTTTGAGGTCGTTGTTCTGAGTGGCCGCCACGGACAGCACCTCCGCGTAGGACGCTGGAAAAAATAAATTGGTGTTGTTGCTATTGCCCGCGGCGGCCACCACCAACGCATCCCGGTTGAAGGTCGCGTATTGCACGGCATCCTGGCCGAATTTCGACCGCGTGGTGCCGCCCCAGGAGCAGTTGATGACGGCCGCGCCCATGTCGGCGGCGTAGATGATGCCGTCGAAGCCGTGGGTAATCAGGCCCACACCTCCCCCCCCGCGCGTGTCGTCGTCGGCAGCTACCTTAACGGGCAGCACCCGGCAACGGTACCCCACGCCCGATATGCCGACGTTATTGTCGGTGGTGGCCCCCGCAATGCCGGCCACGTGCGACCCATGTCTATTATTGGAGCCCATCACCATCGGATCGTTGTCGGGCGAATGGGCCAAGAACGTCGTCCCAGCAAAGTCCCAGCCCCGATAATTGTCCACGTACCCGTCGTTGTCGTTGTCAACGCCGTCAATGGGATCGGTCAGGTTGAGATGGACATTGTCCACCATATCAGGATGATCCCAGTCCACACCCGAATCCACGATGGCCATCACCACTTCGGTGCTGCCCTTGCTCACTTCCCAGGCATCGAATGCCCGGATCACGCTCAGGTACGTTTGCAAATTATTCTGCGGATCGAGTGGTACGTGCAACACCTCGTAGCAGAAACGCGGCTCGGCGTAGGCCACGCCGGGTAAGGCAGCAAAGGCCGCAGCCACTGCGGAGGGTACGATGGGAGCATCGTACGCGATTTCGTAAAGTAGCCTCAGGTCTACGGCGGGACCGCTGGCCGGAGCCGACGTTCTGGCCACGGCGGGCGGGCGATGATGGGGAAACAGTTGCCGAACCGTCGTTACGGCGTACTGCGCTGCCAATTGATTAAAAGCCACTGATGACAGCACCGCACCGGGGGGCGAATCGTGCGGCGGCAAAACTTTCAGCAAAAAAGTCTGGGGCACGTACGCAGTCTTTTCCGGTTCGGCCGTTGCCTGGGCAACACTTTTGCCCGGCGAAAGGCACGCCAGCCAAGCCAGTATCCAGAAAAGGTGCTTTGACGTCATGGAGGGGTAGGCTGCCAAAGTCAAATATACCTAAATTGGCTCGAAGAGGGCCTTTTTGTAAGGTTTTGATGACAATTGCAAAGAGCCGCTGCGGCGAGTGCACAAAAAAAACAGTCAGACCCACCACAGTCTGACTGTCCAAACAACCTACTTAATACACCAAATGAACCAAAATGGCTGTAAGGGAAGGACTCGAACCTCCACGGAGACGTTAGCCCAGATCAGCCAGCTTATGCACGCATATACTGGCTGACCTGAATTTGTGCGCTACCTCCACCCCCGGGACAGGAGGGTATGTCTGCCAATTTCACCACCTTACAAGTTGAGCGGAAGTCGTTTACTTCCTATTATGTTTGCAAAGATAAGGGCAGCGATCATATACTGCAATCAACGCAAGCAAATACGTGTTTTTTTAAAATTTCATTAACTTAACACCGTTTTCGTTAAAAAAATTTTAATTCGTTTTTCTCCAGATGACACCAAATTCTGAAATTGACAATGTGGATCTGAAGATCCTGAAGTTGCTGCTCGACAACGCCAATATGCCCTACACCGAAATTGCCAAGCGGGTGTTCGTTTCGGGCGGCACGGTGCACGTCCGGATGCGCAAGATGCAGGACATGGGCATCGTGACGGGTTCGCAACTCAAGATTGATCATACCCGACTGGGCTTCGACATCACCGCTTTTCTGGGGGTGTACCTCGAACAAAGCTCGGTCTACGACGAAGTACACCGCGAATTGGCCGAGGTGCCGGAGGTGGTCAGTATGCACTATACAACCGGCATTTACAGCATCTTCCTGAAAGTAATTTGCCGCGATACCAAGCACTTGCGCAATTTGTTGCACGACCGGATTCAGCGCATACCCGGCATCCAACGTACCGAGACGTTCATCTCGCTCGAACAGAGCCTCAAGCGGTCGGTCAACCTCGATCTGTAAGATACCTATCACCTATCAGAATTTCTGATAGGCGCACCGGGGTTTTCTGGCTATATTTGATCCGTGGCAAAACATTTGACCACCAAACTCTTTATAAGTGTGACTGCGGGAACCTTGACCCCGTTGTCTTGTTAACCACTGTGTAGAACCATTCTAAACTACCTTGCTATGAGCAAAGAAACCCAGTTGATAGAAGAG
>DAIMZG010000006.1:0-24247 GCA_036734065.1 Catalimonadaceae bacterium | reverse complement strand
GCTAGTTGGCCATTGCCGCAGCTCTTGACGGCAGATTCGTCAAAACCCGTTGGTTCGACAGAACGCAACGGGTTTTTTTGTGAAAAAAGCGGCCAGTGCACATGCAACGAAAGACGGCGTTACGCGGCGGCACCTTCACAAGAGGCGTAAAATATCAATACGCCATTAATATTTTTCTTTTTTTTGATGTTTTGAGCAGTTACCTTTGTCAACGATGCGTGACTTGATCGTTCATTACATTAGCATTCTTGTAATATGGCTCGACTTGCACAATTTGTAAAAAAAATATATTTATATGACCCACCCAGTTTGGGCTGACTACAAGGTAAGGCTACTTGGTTCCGCGTACGGCGCTTTTGTCATCGGACTGGTCGGCCTGCTTTGCGTGACGAGTTGCGTACCGCGACGCAAGCAGATTTATCTCCGTCAACCGGCCTCAGTTACTACGGTACGTCCTCTGTCGGACGTGCGCGACGAATATCGCTTGCAGCCCGAAGACCTGATTGACCTAAACATCTTTAGCCTGACCCCGGGGCAGTTTGATATTTTTAGTGGTAGGGGCGAGGATGGCACGCCCGCGGCGAACTTCTTTCGCCTCGATCGGACGGGCAAAGTAAACTTACCCGCCATCGGAGAAATTGAAATCGGAGGGCTCACGCTTTCGGCCGCCGAAGACACCATCGAGCAACTGCTCACCGACTATTTGCGGGCCCCGCTGGTGCGCATTACGCTGCGCACGCCTTTTACCTTTACGGTACTGGGCGAGGTAGGTGCGCCAGGGCGCTACGTGCTCGAGGGCGAGCAAATCACGATTTTGGAAGCCATCGGACTGGCAGGTGACCTGACGCGCTTTGCCGATCGGTCTCAGATCAAAATTCTCCGTCATCGTGGTACAGTTGCCTACCAGATTGATACGCTGAGCGTCTTGTCCCAAGACTTTCTCTACCAGCCAACCTATTATCTTCAGTCTGAAGACGTGGTGATCGTAGATCCCTTGTCGGCTCGTACGATTCGGGATAATCAGATATTTGTGATCACGACGCTGGCCAGTATGGCGGGTGCAGTAGCTGCCATATTCTTTATACTTTCGAACCGCTAGCCATACCTGTATGAATTTATCCCCTCAAGGCCAAAAAGCTGCGCTCAATCCGGAATTGCTACTCAAGCGCGTATTGCGTAATTGGTACTGGGTAATGGGATGCGTGCTGCTGGCGCTGGCCGTGGCCGCCTTTTTCAATCATTATGCCCTGCCCAAATATCAGGTCACCACTACGCTGCAAGTAAACAAAGCCAACGCCACCCTCGACCCGCTCGAACTGCTCTTCGACCAGCGCATCAAGAAGGGGCAGGCGGCCAGCTTGCAAGACGAAGCAGCCCTGCTCATGTCCATTCCGTTGGTGACGGCCACGGTGCAGGCCATGAACTTGGAGGTGAGCTATTACCTGGACAACCCCCTCGATTTGGTCGAACTCTATAAGCAAAGCCCCATCCAGGTACGCTTTGCGCCTGAGGCCGACATTCCCTACGGACAGCTATGGCGTTTCAGTGCTGAGAACGAACAGTTCTGTACCATTACTACTCCGCAGGGCACTTACGAGCGGTTGCCCTACGGAGAGCCCGTTGCCGTAGAAAACAGTGTACTGACCCTCACCCGCACGCGTGACAGCGCGTTTGCAGAAGACGAAATCCTTTTTAGTCCCAACCGTACGGCCGACTTGGTGACCGAATACCAAAATAGGGTAGTGGTCGGGCAGATGTTCGATCAGTCCAGCATTTTGCGCATATCCCTCCAGGGGCAGCACCTCAACAAGGAGCGGGATTTCCTCAATATGCTCACGGCCAAAATTATTGAGCAAGACCTGAACTTCAAAAAGCAGAAGTCTGACCGGACGGTTGCGTTCATCGAGGATCAGCTACAAGAAAACACCGACTCGCTGCGCCTGGCCGAAGGTTCGCTGCAACGCTTCAAAAATGAGATTGTGCCCGTTAACCCCGGCACCGAAGGCGGGCAACTCTACGCCAACATCCAGGTGCTACGGCAAGAAAAGGCCAACATTGCCCTGAGCAACCAGTACTTCGACTACCTGACCGAAAACCTCAACAAACCCGAAGGGGAGATCATGGCACCTTCGGCAATGGGCGTTGCCGATCCGATTCTCAACAGCCTGATCGCCCGCTTGGTGGACCTTCAGCTCGACGTCCGCCTCATGAGCGATAGCAAGGGAAAAAATCCGCTGGTACAGGAGAACATCCGCGCCATCGAGGGGATCAAGAACAATATTCTGGCAACCGTCCGCAATCAGCGGGCCGCCAACGACATCCGGGAGCGCGACCTCAACCAGCGCATCGGGCGCTACAACGCTACTTTGCAGCGCATGCCCCAGGCCGAACGCGACCTTGTCAACATCCAGCGCAATTACCGACTCAACGAAGAGCTGTACTTGCTCTTGATGCAAAAGAAACTCGAAGCAGGCATCAACATAGCGGCTATCGCTTCCGATTACATGGTGGTCAATGCCGCCTTCCTGGAAAGAAATCTCACGCCCGGCCCGGTACGCAATTACCTGCTCGCACTGCTACTCGGGCTGCTGTTACCTCTAGGCGCCATAGTGGGCATAGCGCTCTTCAACGACCAGATCAACAGCAAAGACGAGTTGCGCGCCAGCTCGCCGCAGCCCGTGATTGTCTCCATTTTACACGAGACAGCAGGCAAGAAAAATAATCACTACGAAGTGCAGGATTCACTCCGGATCATGCGCCTGAACCTGCGCTATTTGCCTGGTCCGGCACAAGTGCTGCTTTTTACTTCTTCCGTATCCAATGAAGGAAAGACGTTCTGCTCGCGGCGGCTGGCCGAGATGCTGGCGCAGGCCGGGCACAAAACTTTGTTGATTGAGGGAGATTTGCGCCGGAAAACGGCGCGCTACGAAGAGGGAGCCCACGGGCTGAGCGGCTACTTATCCGGGCAAATCTCTTTTGCCCAGGCCGTCGAGGAAACCCAGGTGCCCCACCTGTCGGTGATACCTACCGGAACGCCATCGCTGTATCCGGCCGAATTGCTCGACGGCCCTGCCCTGCCTGAACTGCTGCGCCTGGCCCGGGAGCAGTTCGAGTATGTGCTAGTTGATACGCCACCTGCCGGCATTTTTTCCGACGCGCTTTCGCTCGTACCCCTCGTAGATCACATCTTCGTGATCGTGCGTCAGGGCTACACCCGCCATACTCACTTGCAGGCAGCCGACGAGAAGCTACGCACAGCACAGGTGACGCGCTATTCGATCGTCTGGAATGACAGCGAAGACAAGCTCATCCGTAAAGGATATAATCAGTACTACGCCGTACGAGCCAAGAAGCGGTCGGTAACCGCCTAGGAACGTCGTAGCAGGCTGGTCAGTACGGCGGCGGCGGTACCTCCCAGGGTATTGAGTAAAATATCGTCTATGTCAAAGTTACCAGTGCGTGTGTGCCACTGCAACGTCTCGATCAGGACGGTCAGCAAAAGCAGCGTGCCCATCACGACCCACCAGGGCCACCGATACTCCAGCGCCAGGTAGGCACCTAGTGGAGCGAAAAGCAGCAGGTTGCCCAGTAATTGCAGCGCCGCCTCGCGTCGCTGAGCCAACGGAGTATCCGGGCTGAGTTGCGCGAGGTATTGCCGTGTATTCTGTAGCGGTTGCCACGTGAAGGTGCGGCGTCGCTCGGTGTCTAGGCGCGGGGCGTGCGAAAAAGGAAGGTGACCGAACAGCAGTACGCCGCATACGAGCAGGTAGAGGAAAAAGAACAGCCGCCGACAGCGGTAGAGCCAATCGAAAAAAACCATGAGCAAAGTGAGGGTAGTGCGTGGGCATCAGGTCGGGGCGCGGTCGCGCACGGCCCGGGCCGGACTGCCCACGCAGATCTTGCCTGCGGGCAGGTCGCCAAACACGCTGCTGCGTGCGCCCACCACCGTGCCGCGCCCAATGCGCACGCCCGGGGCCACGTACACGTCGGTGGCCAACCAGCATTCGGCCTCAATGACAATGGGTTGATAGAAAATATCGAAGCGGGGGCTGAGGTAGTCGTGTGAGCCGGTACAGATGTAGGAGCGTTGCGACACCACGGCGTGCGGGCCGATCTGAATCGGCCCCAGGCTGTAGAGCACCACCTCGTCGCCAATCCAGGCATGGTCGCCGAGGGTCACTTTCCAGGGATAAGTGATCTGACACGTAGGGCGCAGCAGTACGCCCTTGCCCACCTTGGCACCAAAAAGACGCAGCAGCCAGCGACGCCACCCGTAAAGAAATTGCGGCGAAGGGCGAAAGAGCCAGGCCTGCACCAGCCACCAGAGCTGTACCTGCCAGGCGGGCCGGCCCCGAAAGTCAGGAGGCACGCGAAAAAGATCCAGTTGCTGATAGCGCGGCGGGGCCGTCACGGGCGCGCTCATGGGGTGGGTACCGATGCGCTTTCGGCCAGGCGCTGTCGCTGGCGGGCTTCGTACACCTTGGCGTCCACCAGAAAGCGAAACCAGCAGCCTTGCAGAAAGTGAAAGATCAGTCCCTCGGGGCCGTCGAGGAAGCCCAGCCGGATAAAATACCGATATAAAAAGTAAATGAAACTCCGGGCAAACAAAGGGGTGCGGTTGAAGAGCTGGTTCTTGAGCCAGCGCTGCCGCTGTACAGGATTGCCACTCAGTTTGGGGATCACTTCGCCGGGATCCTGCTGGCTGAGGATGCCCATGGCCTCTTGCGTCGCCCACTTGTTGTGGGAGTTGATAAACTTGTCGAGGCTGTCGGTCAGGATGTTGATGATGTCCCGCTTGTAGATGATCTTCTCCCGGCCACTGCAAATAAAATGCTGGTCGTAGGCCTTCTCTTCGCACTTGCCCATACCCCGGCGATAGAGCCGGGCGTGGTAGTTATTGGGGTAGTGGGCGCCGTATTTGATCCAGCGACCCATGAATACGGCCCGGCGGGGAAACAGAAAGCCGTCGTATTGGGCCGACAGGGTCGGGAAGTCATCGCGCAGCCACTGCCGCAGTTCAGGCGTGAGGCGTTCGTCGGCGTCGAGGTGAAAGACCCATTCGGTTTCGAAGGGGACGTGGGCCTGCGCCCAATTGCGTTGCTGGGCGTAGTTGATAAACTTGTGCTGCACGAAGGTGATGCCACGGGCGGCCAGCCGGGCCGTGGTGTCATCCGTCGAAAAGTCATCCACCACGAAAATCTCGCCATCTAGGTCGGCCAGGCTGTCGAGACAGTCGCCGATAAGGTGCTCCTCGTTGTAGGTCATCACTACGAAGGTATATTTCTTCATAAGGGAGGGGTATCTATAAGCTAGGCTGATGGTCGGCCGCTGATATCGGTACGGCAGCGGATAGGGGCCGTCGTTGCAGAAACGACAAGGCCTGATGAAGGAAATAGCTACCCACCATCCAGATCAGGATAATTTGCTGGGGAAGGAGAAAGAGTAAATACCGCTGGTAGATACTGACTAGTACGTAGGGTAGTAAAAACAGTAAGTACGAGGTGAGCGTGTAGCGAAATAAGCGCGAACGCCGCAAGGCCGGAATGCACAGACCAATCAGCCCGGCGATCCAGGGGGCCATGGCCTGGGTTCTTCTTATCAGTTGGTAGAAGAAGCTGTTTTCTTTTTCTTCACCTATGCGTTTATGATGTTCCCATTCAGCCGCTAAGGTTTGGGCATGGGGCAACTCGAGGGAATTGAAAAGGGCATAAAACTGATCACGATGCTGAGATACGGATACCCATCGGCCGTCCCAAGCCAGACCAGCGGCCTCAAGTTGCGCTAGTTCTGGAGACGTGATTTCGTTCGAAGAGATTTTGGGAGCCAACCCCGTAGTGTGTGCTATCACGAACGCAAAAGAGATTCGATTGCGTAGTCGCTCCAGGTTGAGTTGAGGATAGTCGCGCAGAAACGCCTGTGCCATCTGCTTGCTGGAATCTAGAAAAGCCACTTCGCCTTGGGCAATGTACCACGCCCGCGACTGTAGATTCAAGTAGGGATGATGCCGGTAGAATACTTCCACATTTACTATCCCGTCGGACAGCACATTGGCTTGGTAATACTCGTACCACAAATTCGATTTAATGGGAATCACCCTGTCCAGTACCAAGTAGTTGCGCGTACTCCAGGCGCCGAGCGATAAGGAGAACAGTAATGCACAGCGAAAGGCCGTTTGCGTGAGCGGACGTTTCAACCACTGTCTGAAAGTAAATCCTTCGGAAACCCGCGCACGCCAGGCCGACCAGGAGTCGGTTAGGGTGCGAGCAGCCACCAGCACTACGAATACCAAGGCCAAGTTGGGGCTGATGAGCGGACTCAATAAGGCTAATATGCCCAGTATGTACCGATGCCACTGATTTAAATCAGCAGGTGTGATGGCATATAACAGGGCTATAATGGATAGGTGAATGAGCCAGCCATCAGCGCATACGCCCCCTAGGTAGCCGGCGGCCCCTGCAAATAGTGTTAAAAAGAATCCCCCCGCCCCTATGTACCGATACCTGCCCCAAGGCGTACGCCGCAGTGTACGAAGCAAGGTGAACATAATCAGGCCCATGCCGAGGGCTTTGATAAGCATAAGGGCCCAAACGGCGGCCACCGTATCTGAACCTAAGGGCCAGAAAATTAACACCAGCAGACCTGTAAAGAAGGGAGGCATCCAGGCAGTGGGTCCGCTCGGCTCCTGAAATGGGCTGGCGTACCCTTGCCCGTCGAGGAGTGCGATGGCAATGTGGCGGTATTCACCCAGCATGCTCAGTTGAAGGAGGCTCTCTTCGCCCATTTTGTACATATACACACTCAGAACAACAATTAATAAAATTGTTGTTAGCAAACTCAGGCCAAAGTCGTAGTCACGGAGCCAATGACTTTTTTTCCTTGAGGATAAGAGGCTGTATTTTTTCATGGCCTTCAAATTACATTTAATCGGCACGAATCATGATTTAAGCATGGCATTGCCGTTCATTAAGCCACGAAGGCCACTCTTAATCAGAGAGATAATTCGGCGCAGGCGGTCTGTGCGGGGCTCGCGCAAAAACTCACTAAAGGCTTTGCGCGCCACTTTCAAGTCACGCAGGGGCGCGTGGCGGCGATAATAGTGCCAGCGTGCTTGTTCGATGAGTTGCTGCTGCGCCAATGTGGGGGCCTGGTAGTTGTCCCATTTGTACCGGAAGGCCTCGTAATCACGCGATTGGTTAAGGCGGGTCAGATTACGGTCGTGTTCGCGCTTGTAGTAGAGGCGCTGCGGCAGGTAGTGTACCTCGGCCACAAGGGCCATCTGGCAGAAAATGTCCGAGTCCTCGTGGCTCCAGAAGGCCTCGGTATAGCCTTGGGTCTGTTTGAAGACCGAGCAGCGGAACAGTGCAAACGGCCCCTGACCCGTCGTGCAGAAAAAAGTAGAGAAGGGGGTAAAGTGCTCTTGTTCGCGCAGTTCGCGGGGCAGAAAGCGGCCCGGTATCCAACGCGAACGCCAGCCCGGGCCCAGGTAGCGGCCCTGCGTGTCAATGCGTTCGTATTGGCAGCCCAGTAGGCCCACTTCGGGGTGGGCTTCCATGTATGCAACCAAATGGTTGAGGGCCTCGAAGTGCAGGTAATCGTCGCCGTCCAAGAAAAAAACGTAACGCGATTCCGGCGAAGTGCGGGCAAAACCAAAGTTACGTGCGGCTGCCGGACCTTCGTTCGGCTTTCGATAGCATCGGATGTTACGGTTACCTTCGGCCGCGTATTCATTTGTCAGTGCCCATGTCCGGTCGGTGCTGTGGTTGTCCACCACAATCACCTCTAGCGGGTGGTAGCGCAAAGCCTGTACCTTCTGCAAGGTTGTGGTGATGAAAAACTCGTAGTTGTAGGTAAGAATAATCAGGCTGATAAGGGGCGCATCAGCTTGCTGATCAATTGTGGGCATCCTTGAAGGCACGCTCATGGCACGGATTGTCATAACGTAACGGTCAGGTGTAGGATCGTGAACTCACCATAATGGGCTTACGGGTTCGGTGCTCGTCGCGGATTTGGTCGAAGTGCCGATGTAACTGCTCGGCTACCCGGCTCCAGTCGTAGCGGGCCACAAACTGGCGAGCCCGTTGCCGGATGGCCGTTCGGTCGGCGGCCAATACGGTACGCAGGGCCTTGGCCGTCGCCTCGGGCGTATTGTCCACCCAGTGGCCGCAGCCTGCCGCCTCTACCGCCTGCCAGGGCGTATGCCGACTGGCCACCACGGGCGTGCCGGCGGCCAGGGCCTCCGCGTACACATTGCCGAAGTTTTCATTGTGCGAAGGTAGGGCAAACGCGTCGGCACCGGCCAGAAAAGTCGCTTTCTCGGCTCCTGACAAAGAGCCGACCAAGCGCACGCGGGACAGACCCTCGCGGCGAATAAGGGCTTCCAACTCGGCCTGAGCGCCTTCATCGGGTCCGGCAATGAGCAGGGTGGCCGTCGGGTAATGATCAAGCAAACTCCGATAAGCCTCAAGAAGGATGTCGAAGCCTTTTTTGGCGTGTAATCGTCCCATTGATACAATGACTGGGTCGTCGGTAGCAGGTAATTGGGCAAAGTGTTGCAGGTACTTTGCCCGTGGCCATACGGCCACCCGAAACGCGGCCGTGTCAATACCATTGGGCACCACGAATATTTTGGCCTGCGGAAAATGCTGGCGAATTTCGGCTGCCTCCTGCTCGGCCGTGGCGTGCCAGTGTATGCGGTGGGCAAAGGGTGCGATGAGTGCCCGCAGCCACGTGCGTTTCAGGGGTACGCCCTGGTTCATGATCCAGGTGCCCAATACGCCCCGGGGCGAAAGCACCACGGGTTTGTCTAGCTGGCCGGCCAGGTAGAGGGCCCACGGCGTAGGGGAGTTGAATACGGCTTGTACGTGCACCAAGTCGCAGCCGGCCAGGTCTTGCCGCAGGCCCTGGAAGAGGGGCAGAGAAAAGCGATCAAGCCACGAGTCGTGGTAGTATTTGACGTGCAGGTTAGGCGCCAGGGCTATAAATTGATTGGGCGTGACGTCTAGGTGCGCGTCCTTATTGGTATTGGTGGTAAACACCCGCACGGCTTGCCCGCGTTTGGCCAGTTCCAGGCACGTATGGTAAGACGAAAAGATCGGGCCTCCGTACACCACTGCCGGATAAAAAGAAGGGATCACCACGCCCAAATAAGGCGCTGGAGGAGGCGAGGGGAAATAGGGAACGGCCTGCATGATGGCAATCTTGTTTGGAATCGGATATCTCCGGTAATGATGAAAAGCTAGTTTGAGGGCGCAGAAAGCGCCGACTCGTGGGCCAGCCAAGGCGCTGCCACCGCTTTCTGATCCCATCGCTTCCGGAGGTTGGCCATCACGTAGGCGGGATCAAGCAGAAGGGCCAACAGCCCGTACCAGCCGCCTCGGGCAAAGGCGCGGCCCGTAAGGGCAAACTGCGCCCGCTGCAAAAACAGAATGCTGTAATGATGGGCCAGCCAACGCACCCGCTGCCACCAGGGGCGGGGAAAACTTTTTTTGTAGGTCTCAAAATCAATATCGGGTACCTGCTGCCAGCGCTGCGCCAGGCAATAGTTGGTATAGTTGGCCACCTCGAACAGGTGCCACTGTTTGGTGGTGGTCGTCGAGCGGGTGTGCACACGGTACTGCGTGAGAATTTCCGGCTGAGTCACCAGAATGTGACCCGCCTGAAAAAGCCGATTGACAAACTCGAGGTCGTCGCAGGGCCAGAAAGCCGTGCGCAAGCCGCCGCTGGCGGCAAAAATTTCCCGGCGCAGCGTCAGCCCCGTGAAGGCACACATGACCGTACGTTGGGCAGCAAAATCTTCGCGGCACGCGGTGGGCGACGGTAAGTGAGGATATTTCAGGGTGCCGATAATCGTGCCCTGCCCGTCAATGTAGTGACAGTGCGAACTGACACCGCTTACTTCCGGATGTGCGTCAATAAAAGCTACTTGTTGTTCGAGGCGGGTGGGTAGCATCCGGTCATCGTGATCGAGAAAAGCAATGAGCTCTCCTCGCGAGTGGTCGAAACCAGTGGCAATGGCGGCAGGTTTGCCACCATTGGCCTTTTGAACAAGGCGCACCCGGTCGTCTTTTGTGGCATAGGCTTCTACGATGGCCCGGGTGCCATCCGTAGAGCCGTCATCCACGACGATCAGCTCCAAGTGCGAATACGTTTGCCCAAGCACGCTATCAATACAATCGGGCAGGTATTCCTCCTGATTATAGGCAGGGACAATGACAGAGACCACAAATGGAGAGGACATAGGCGGAGAATATACGAGCCGTCAGCCGTTACTTTACGGACGGCTATAGCAAATATAAGTTAAATTTTTTAATGGATAAACCATTTATTTATATTATGCATACTTAAATTGTCCTTGCTGTATGTAGGTTTATTCCACAAACCCCGTTGGCCGGGAAAAGTACCGGGCTTCTTTCGAAATTTCTCGCAGATTGGCTGCGGGCACACCCGCGTAGAGCCGCCAGGGAACTTCGAAGGCTTTGTTGAGCAGCGATTTAGCTCCCAGCACCGAATAGTCGGGCAACTTACTGCCTCCCAATATCACCACGTTGGTGGCGACAAAGCAATACTGCCCGATGTGAATGGGGGCACTGTCCTGCCGACCTTCTTCCAGGTTGATGGCGTGGGTGAGGAGTTGCGAATGATAGCCCGCCACGGTCGTAAAAGCTCCGATGCTGATGTGGTGCGTGCAATCGAGGTGGTGGTTTTTGGTGATGGCTGCGTGCGGGCCGAGCGTGAGCCAGGGCCGTCGGTCGGGTTGGTGCCGGAAGTGACGGGAGGGCTGCGCGGCCGATAGCCCTGTGATCCAGTTGCTCCGTCCGATGCTGGCCCGCGTACCCATTTCGATGTAGTCCAGGTGAATGGCCACCGTCAGGTGATCAATCCGTGCGTGGGCGTGCATCACCAGTCGATGCGGAAACACCCAGGCCAAGCCAATTCGGGCGGTGGGGTCGAGTTCGTACCCAAAAACACGCTGCAGCCACCAGCGCTTCAGTGGCCAGGGCAAACAAAGGGCAATCACTTTCCAGAGCGTCTTCATGCGTAGGTCTGTACGGAATGGCCGTAGAGGTCGAGGTAAGCGGCCATCATGCATTGCGGGTCGAAGCGCCGTACGTTGGCCAGGCCGCAGCCGATTGCCTCAGCCCGGTGCCCGGCGTCCTGCAACGACAACAACGCGGCGGCCCATTCGGTGGGGTCGTGCGGATTGGCGCAGCACGCCCCCGAGCCTGCCACTTCGGGCATGGGAGCCACCTGGCTGGTAATCACCGGGGCTCCGCAAGCTTGGGCCTCAATGACGGGCCAGCCGAAGCCCTCTGAAAAAGAGGGAAAGATAAACGCCGTACAGCCGCTGTACAGGGCCACCAGCGTGGCGTGGTCGGGCCGCACGACCGAAACCACCCGCTCGCGCAGGCCCAGTCGCTGCGCGTGGGCCAGCAAAGCCGCGTCGGCTCCCTTGCCCGCAAAGACAATCTGGCCCGACCACCGATCGCCCAGGTGCGCGCACATATCCAGCAACATGCGCCGGTTCTTGCGGGCCAGGTTAGAACCCACATGCAGGATGTACGGACCGGGCCACAACCCCACCGCCGCACGCCGCGCGTTGCCCTCGTCAGTATTCATTGGGTAAAAATCGGCGTTTTGGCCATTGTAGATAACGCGCCACGCTGGCTGAAAAGGAACGGTACTTAATTCACGAAGTTGCCGCAGGGTTTCGCCACTCACGGCCGCCAGCCGGGGAATGCGCTGCAGGTGGTGCAAGATGTACCGCTGTAACCACGTACCCGCAGGCGTCGCCGGGCAGAAGGCATCGGCATGCCCAAGCGCCCCGCGAATGGCCAATACGTCGTGGCAGGTAATGCCCACCCGGGTCGGGGGCAACGCGCGGCGATAAGGGGCATTGGAGTGGTCGCAGATGTGAAAATACGTGCCCGCCGGGACTCGCCGCTGCCGCCAACAGAGTATCAGCGGGAAAATGAGCCACTTGTCCACGTAGCCCAGCCATTTGCCCAGCCCCGACCCGTGGGCGGAACTCAGCCGCCCCACCACCGCCGGGGGACGCCAAATCTCGGCCGGAAGGCCAGCTTCGGCAAAGCCCCGCTGCAACAACTGGGCGAAACGCTCCATGCTTTGCTGGCCGTCGGGCCGATAGTTGCCGATCAGGACGAGCTGGGTGGGAAGTGTCGGGTTTTTCATGAAGAAGTGCTGTATGGGGCTTGACCACGATTCCAGAGCGCTGCCATGAGCAGTCCCGTGACGAAGGTGCAAA
This sequence comes from Catalimonadaceae bacterium, assembly GCA_036734065.1. Taxonomy (GTDB): domain Bacteria; phylum Bacteroidota; class Bacteroidia; order Cytophagales; family Flexibacteraceae; genus DAIMZG01. The sequence continues at coordinate 11,985 of DAIMZG010000006.1, read as the reverse complement.
AGCCGAGAGAGGTGGGCTGCGACCATTGGCCCTGCGGCAGCAGCGTGAGCACGTAACTGAGCAGCAGCCAGGGCAGTAAGTCGCCGACCCGGAGGCGTTGGTAAGCTTGCAGGGCCAACTCCAGGCTGATGCCGAGGCGGATAAGGATGATCAACACACCCAACAAAGCCCCCATTTCGCCCACCAGCCGTCCCCATTCCCCTTCGTCAATGAGAAACTGGCGGCTGCCAGTCAGCATCTGACTGCCCACATTGGTGCCCATGCCCAAGCCGTGCCCGAAAATGGGCTGTTGCTCCGAAGACAGCAGGGCGTTGAGCAGCCCCCCCAGGTAGCGGTCGAGTAGCACTCCTTCCAAGCCGCCCTCGGCTTTGTTGGCCATGTCGAGCCGGGCCGTAAAGACCTCGGTAGCAGTGCCGAATATGCCAAGTTTGCTCACGACAATGAACATCCCCACGATGCCTACTCCGGCCAGCACAATCCGGCCTAGAAACTGCGGCCGGCGGGCCACGAACAATCCGGCAAAGACCCCCGTGAGCAGCACCTGAAAAAGCAAGCCCCGGCTAATGGAAAGGGGAATGGCCACCAGCAAAGCCCCCGTAGCGGCCAGCAGCAGTAGGCGGTTGATTTTTTCATGATGGACCATCCAGAAATAGATCACGAACACGCCCACCAGGCTGAAAAATTGCGTGGTTCCGTTCGTAAAGGAGAAGGTACCCGGCGGTCGCATGTAGCCCATTGCACCGCTAAATCCGGCCCCGGCCAGGTCGCCCCCCACCCCCCGGTTGACCCACGCTGACTGGGGGCTGGAAAATTGCAGGCTGATCAGGATGGCCATTGGAACGGTCGCCCAGAGCAGTATCCGCCCGATTTGCAACACGTCTGCGCGCGAGAAAATGGCACCCATCACGAACATGAAGGGGAGATGAATGACCAAGATTCTCAGTCCGAACAAGGCCACGAACACGTTGCCGTGTCCGAACAATAAGGTCATGACAAACGAGGCAAAGGCAATTAGGATAATCGCCGGAACGTACCGCGTAGCCGGAAACACGCCGCGCTGCCAGGCCTGCCAGATCACCCATAGGGCTACGGGGTCGCGCACAATCAGCAAGGGGGTGGCCAGGCCGGGCAGCAACCACTTGCGCAAGGCGCCCTCCAGAATCAACAAGGCAAAATAAACCCACACTCCCCTTTGTAAAGGACGGTACAGGTCGGTCATGGGGGTTGTCAGCGGGAGCGTGGCGGTGTTCATACCGATTGGGGATGCAGATGAGGGCGGTGCAAGGCGGCCACCACTTCCCGGCCATACACCGACCACGGCCGGCGCTGCGCGGTTGCTTGCGCGGCTGCGCCGTTGTGGGCTACCTCATCGGGGTGGTCGAGCAGGTGGGCGATGGCCCCCTGCAGGGCTTTGGGGTCAGCGGCGGGCACCAGCCAGCCGTTTTCGCCGTGCGTGATCAGGTCGGGGCCTGCTGTCCGGTCGGTAGTGATCACGGGAGTGCCCTGCGACATGGCCTCGGTGATGACCAGGCCGAAGCCTTCGAAGAGTGAAGGAAAAACCAGCACGTCGTGGGTGCGCATCAGGCGCAGCACGTCGGCGTGGGGCAAACTGGGAATCCAGCGGTGACGGGCCAGGGCCGCGTCGAGCGCCGGGCACGCCGCGGTGGCTTTGCGTCCCACCACGGTCAGTTGTACCGCATCGCCCAGGGCATCCACGGCGGCAAACAGGTCGGCAATGCCCTTGCGCTGCGAAAGCCCCCCTACGAACAACAGCTGGAGCGGGCCAGCCGGACGCTCATACGTACGCGGCGTGCCCACGGGCGGAAAGCCGTAGGGAATCACCGACACGGGAGGCAAGGCGCCGGGGTAGTCGCGCAGGGTGCGAGCCGTAAAGGTGCTGGCCACCAGTACTTGGTCGGCCAGGGCCAACTCGGCATCTTTACGAGCCAGTTTAGCCGCCGAATCGCGGAAGCCCGTGAGCGTAGCGGCCCACGCGGGCCAACGGGCGGGCTCGGCTTCGAGCAACCGCCGGGCCGCCCGCCAGTATCCGATGGGCAGGTCATAGTAGGTGGTTAGACCGCGCATCCGGGCCGCGCGGAACGTATCGAGGGCCCCGTCTTCGTAGGCGTACACGCCCGTCAGTGCCGGGAGCTTCGGCAAGCGCCGGGCCAGGCGTCGGTCTTGGCGGCGAAAGACGGCATCCACGCTGAAAATACCCGTTTCGTGACGGGCCAGCCCCGACAATTTCAGGCGCGGGGCCAGCAAGCGGGCCAGTTCCCACCAGGGATCGGTGCGCGTCTGACCAGCCAGCATCGGGTCGAATGCCCGGCGCCGTAGTTCGCGCAGAGGGCGCAGCCCACTGGCCCGGTGCCAGGCATTGCCCGGAAACACGGCCAACGAGGTATGAAATTCGGCCAGCACACCTCCGGTTGCCAATCCGTTGGCCAGGGCGCGCACGTTGGCGTTGCCGATCGGATGGGAGAATAAGAGTTGCATGGGCGTTCAGGAAGGCAGGGCCGAGGCCATGGTTTGCAAATATTGCGCAGCGATCGTCTCCGGATGAAATTTGCGCAGGTGCTCGGCGGCCGCCGCACGCAGGGAAGTTTCCAGGGCTGCATCCGACAGGAGGCGGCGCATGGCCGTTGCTAACGCTTCCAAATTACCCCGTTCGAAAAGCAAACCCGCCTTGCCGATGGCATCGGGCAGGCCGCCGCCGTCCGAAGCAATTGGCACGCAACCGCAGGCCAGCCCTTCTAGGGCTACGATGCCAAAAGGCTCTTCCCACACCGAAGGGATGAGCATAAAGCGGTGACTGTTGAGACACCGGGCCAAGGCCAAGTCCCGGAGCGCGCCCGCAAAAGTGACCCGGTCAGTAATGCCCAGGTCGGCGGTAAGTTGCCGCAATGCACTTTCTTCGGGGCCCTGGCCTACGATGGTCAGGTGAGCCTGGTGGCCCGACTGCTGCAAGGCCCGGATAGCCAGGTCAGCCCCTTTGTCTGATACCAGCCTACCCAGAAACACGAAGTCCCGGTGGCGCTGGGCCATTGCGTCCGCGCCAAATACTTCCGTCCGAAACGGGTTGCCGATGACCGTAGCCCGGACCCAGCACCGCCTACGCACCGCCTCGCTAACGGCCACTACGTGCCGGGCGTACCGGAGCTGAAATAATTTGTAGGCATCCCGCAAATTTTGTTTGCCGTTGGCCCGGCTGATCCACGTATGGAGCACCACCACGCGGGGACGGCGCACCAAATAAGTAGGCCAGGAAAGCCGCAGGCTGGGATTGTTTTCGAAGACGACATCGGCCCAACGGTGAAGTTGCAAAAGGGCACTAGCGGAAGGATTGCGCATAACCGGAAAAGGGAATGTTTTGTCGCCTTCGGCCTTGGTCCAGGTGACGACCCGCAGCGAATGGCCTGACCGGCAAAATGCTTCCGCCATAATTTCTGAGTGCATCTCGATTCCCCCGATATCCGGATAAAACCGATGCGTGAGGAACAAAATTTTCATAGATTAAGAAGCATTTTGTTTGGGATGCCCTGCGGGTTGCTAACGAACAGCTTGATACGCTGATAGAGTAAATCCCAGTGATTATACACTCGAACCACTACGGATACCTGATGCTTCACATATCCGAGTTATTTTATGAGTAGAAGAAATATCTGCTAATAAGCACTGGTTGATCCGGGAGATGTGCAAGTGCGCCGCCGCCAACCGGGCAAGGGGCCGGGCGGCTTCCCAAGCGCGAAGGGTTGGTTGGGTGACCAGCGCCTCTGTGCACGCCGGAACGGCGAACCCCGGCATGTTTGAAGCACTCAGCACGGGTGCTGCCAAGGGTATGCCATGCGCCAAGAACGCGGCGGCACTACCGCTTTTTCCTAGAAGATGACGGTGTACGGGCGTCAGGCCCATGTCGCATGCCTGGATAGCCTCCGAAATACCACGCATGGACAGAAAGCCAGTGAGGCTCACAGGCACTCCATCGGGTAATGCCTTAATAAGAAAGTCGGCAACAGCCTGCATACGAGAGGGCGAGCCTCCTACAAGACGCACGGACAAATTGCGTTGGTGTGCCTGCAACTCCGTATGAAAAGCACGGAGAAAGTCAGTCATCTTTTCCAAGTGGTTCACCTGGCTGAATATGCCAATGGTAAAAGAATTTCTTGGGGTGGGGACTACGTCGGCTTCGCCTGCAATGTTGGAGAAAAGGGGAAGCATGCGCACGCTGAAGCCCACTTTTTCGAGGCGATGGCGATACAAAGGCAGGTGAGTGTGCACCACGGCGGGCCGCAAAGTCCGCCTGAGTCGGTGCACGGCCAGCCGCTGCAATTGCTGGTCGGCTATCCGCCAAGGACGCCCTTCCAGCCCTATCCAAAGTTCGTGTATCATCAAGTGCCAGGCATAGTTGCCCCACTGCCGCAGCCGTGCTGGCAACCCGTGGGCGTGGCCCCGGACGTGGAAAGCGTAAGGCACGAATTGCAAACTCAGCCAGTCTGGTGCAATGCCCGCCACCCACGCAGCGGCGAGTTGGTCTTGCTCCGGGGCCGAAAGTTTGGCGGGCAGTCGGTAAGCGGGAATCTGCTGCCCTTCCTGCGGTTGCCACTCCTCCGTAGGCTGCCTCACGTGCCAGTCGTAGAGGCTCAGCAGGTAGGTTTCGTGCCCATGTCGGCGCAGCTCGGCCGCCAGCCGACGGGCATAGTCGCCCACGCCGTTGTGGCCGGGCTCCAGCGAGCCGCATACGAACACCATTTTGAGCGCTTTCATAAACGTGGGGAATCTACCTGTCGTTTCGATGCGTGGTCAAGAGGCGATAATCTTGCCCCTAAGTTTCTTGAAAATAGACTTTTTGATGTGCCAGGCACGTTTCAGGTTCTGTGCCGAGTGCAGAGGATACAGCCGCTTCCAAGCGAGGGGGTCGTAGCTACGCCAGGCCCGATAGCCGCTGTGCAACCATTGTCCGCTGACGTCCCAGGGTTTGGGTGAGCCGATAAAGTGAATAATGGCCGGGTTGGGGTGTTGTGGGAGGGCCTGCCCCGGATACCAAGGGGTATTGAAGACCGAAGGCAACTGCGCAAAGTGGCCCCGGCAAAGGGCGTTGAGCAGGGTTTGGTCGTGGGAGATGAGTTGATTTCGGTGTTTTTGCACCAGGAAGCGCCACCGATCGCCCACGTGCTGGGCGCGCCAATGCGTCAGGTTGAACAAGATAACCCCCGCGTTGAAATAATCGATGTCTGGGGGCAAGCCCATTGTCCGGATCAGAAAATTGCCGTCGAGCTGATGCGCCAGCGTAGAGCCCACTACTGCCGCCAGTAAGTGGTCGCCAAAATCGAAGTCCCTCAATTGGAATACGTCGGTCAGGACGAGCAAATCCGCATCCAGGTACAGGGCGCGGTCGGTATCCACATATTCTTCAATGAGCAAGCGGGCGTAGGTAGTGCGATCGCCTTGCAGGGCCGGCAGGTGGCCAAAGATTTGCTGAACGGGCACCGGAATAAACTCGCAGCTACCCCTAAACCCTTCATCTGCGAGCAATTGCCGGATTTGTTTGTGATGAGCTGGTTGCAAGGCTACACACAAAAACCAGAGGCGCAGGCCTTCGGTCTGTGGGCAATGGCGCACGAGCGAAACGAGCGTAGCGCCTAGCCCGCGCATGCCCGATACGTTGATGTTAAATACGATGTCCATGGTCGGTGTCATCGGTTATTTAGACGGGCAATGGCACTGGCCATCTGCAGGGCTACGCGCTGTCGCTGCACCTGGCGTGGGGAGAAAAGCGTCAGGGGCGTACTCACGTTGGCCCAAAAAAGCTTATCTACCGAGCGCACGCCGTAGCCCCGGAGGGCCATCTTGACCAGCGGCCGGTTCCAGGGCTTGGAAGCACCAATGGCGTGGGCCATGAGGGTGCCGCCGTGGGTAAAATCCATTCCTTCTTTGCCTACCGGGCTAAGCCTTTGGGCGTGTACCATTGCGGTCACGTTGAAACTGTCTTGATCCGTACAGTCGAAGTAGAAAGGCTTGGCGACCGTCTTCGGGGCAATACCCGCGCGCTGATCGGTGAGTTTCGAGTTCTCCAGGCCGCCCACTGCCGGTGCCATCCATTGGCTGATGCGCATCCAATCGGTGAGAAAGTCCTGATCAGCACGCGACAGACCCACAAAGCCGGCGTTGAAGTAGATGTCCAGGTCAGCACCAAGGTCTATGGGGTGCTGGGCAAAGTGTTGGCGCCACGCCTCCCGCCGTGGGTGCCGGCGGTACACGGGCGAGTTGACGTCTTCGCAGAGGGCAATGCCGTGCTTGGCCCAGTCGGTGAAAAAGCGCCATTCCGCCTTGACCACAATGTCCGGATCGAAATAAAAGAGCGCATCGGCCTCGGGACAGTGGTTGGCCCAGAGCGAAAGCATGAAATCCGGCTTGTAGTTGGTCAGGTGGTAATCGGTGGCAACGGGCACGAAGCGAAGCACACAGCCTTCGGCCACGTGCATCTCCTGATAGTGATTGGTGGTACGCAGCGATTGTGCCCATGGGGGTAGGGCACCCCGGTAGCCCACCCAAACCGTACCCCGGTAGCCCCCCCGGTACAGGGAGTTGACCAGTGCTCCCAGGCCGGGGTGGTAGGTTCCTTCAAACAGGGTGCAAACGGCAGCGGACATAGGCAAGTAAGTGAATTAGGTACGGGCTATTGGGCCGGGTGCCACCACAAAACCGGAGCGCAGTCGGCGGACTTGGCGCTGCAGTCGTCGGCGGAGGCGCTGCCATTGTTCCAGACGCAACAATTTGCCCGACAGTGCCCGCCAGGTCTGCACGTGCCGTTGCGACTCACTCAGGCCCAAGGTCAGCAAAGCCCCCAACGGATCGGCCAGGTCGGGCTTCCCGCCCGAAAAATGAACGTGGCTAATGCGACGACCTTGCTGAAGCAGGGACATAAGATCGAGCGGGTTCTGGTAGTCGCCCGCCCAGGAGCTTAGCCACTGGTGCGGGGCCTGGCAGAGGTTGAGCGTAGGCCACTGACCGAGCAAAATGGCCAGGTGCAACAGGGCCTGGTCGTGCGGCTTGGCAATGCCGGGGTGGGCCTCCATCCAGTCGGCGGCCCGCCGCAGGTCATCGGCTAGGTGGGGCGTGCGGCGCAGCAGAAAGTGCCCGGCCGTAACGGCCACCGCCCAGGGATCCGGAAAATGGGCCGCGAGCGCGTCGGGTTGGGCGAAGGAATAGCGTCCGGCGGTGGTATATTCTTGGTCGGCGTGCACCAGTACGTAGTGCGCCAAGTGGTCGAACAGCGTAGTCCAGTCGCAAAGGGCGACAATGTCGTTGTCGGCGTAAAGAAATTCGTCGAAGGGGCCATAGAGCGCCAGAAAGCGCCGGACAAACCCTTCCGGACAAGCCGTGAGCACTTCGCCGAGCCGGGCCACCAGGGCGTGGGCCTCGGCCGGAAAGCGTTCGAGCGGCCAGGGGGTGGTCTGGCGCTGCAAGTAAGGCGTTTGGGCGGGCGCCCCTCCGAAAGGAATAAGGGCGATGGGCAACTGGCAATTTTGCTGCCGGATGGAACGTACCAGGTTCTCACACAAGGCTTCGCTCCGCTGATTAGCTACTAATACAATTCCTCTGGGCGCAAGCACTGACATAGATTACTACAAAAAAATGTATTTAAATAGTCTTATAAGACGCTAGTAAGGCAAAAATAGTAAAAATGTGCCTAAAATTATTACTTATGAGTGAAAATGCTTTCCTACTCCTGTTGGAAATGCCATTTCCAGCCACGTTGCCACATTTTGTGTCTCACGGGTGAGGTGTAGTGGCGCAGGGCGATGCGTTGGGGTAAATGCTTGTAAGAAAAATCGAACTGATCACCCGTATCAATAATAAATTGTCGCGGATCTAACAACTGGGCGGCCTGTGCCTGAAAAGCATGCTCGAAAGCAAGTTGCTCGGTGAAGTAGTGCAGGTGATCGGTCTGCTCGAGATATTGCCACAGGTGGGAGGTATCGAATGCGCCGCCAAAAACCAAAAAGCCCGAATTCAACCGATGGGCGGCTGGCCCGCCTTCCGGTAAATAGGTGGACAGGTGACCAATGGCATCGGGTACGTACCAAAGTCCTTGTTGCAAAGCCGCGTGCCGAAAGTAATCCCGCATGTGTTGGTAAAACACTACGTCCGAATCTAAATAGATCAGGCGTTGGCCAACAGTTCGGTGCGTCAATTCGCCTAGTATGACTTCCAGTTTGCGGGCGATGGGGGTAATCTGGTGAAGAGCTGCCAGGGCAGCCGACGGCGTATCGAGCTTGTGGGCGGTCCAGTCTTTCACGTCCACGAAGGGAAAGGCCTCGGTCAAGCACTGGCGGTGGGTTTCTTGATAGGTGCCGTCCGAATAGACCGTCCAGCGGTCGGGTACGCCTACGTAGTACACAAAGGAGTAGAGGGACATGAGTTGATCGGCAAAGCCGCTGGTCCCCGAAAAACTGAACAACTCGCTGCCTACGTGGGGGGCGTGCGGCAAGCGCAGTGTCGCCGGCCGGAGATTGCGCAAAAATTGCTGCTGCTCCCATTGGGCCTTTCGTACGCAGAGCGCACGCGTAGCTCCTCCCTGGTATTTGAGTTTTTTCATAAACACGCAATTAGGCACGCTGGCCAGTATACAACTGAGTGGCGTAATAGCCCAGATACATCACCAGATCGGCCGTTGTCTTGTAGATGTTGAAGTAGAGCACGCCTTGCAGGCTTGTGAGGTCGAAGAAGTAAATGCCCGTGGCAATAGTGAAAATATTAATCGGAATCAGTACCAAGGGCGTAATCACGATGCCCCGGCTGGTGAAAATGGCTGTCGTGACGCCCACTAGTAATAGTATACTGCCATTGGTGGCTTGCAGCACCAGTTCGTTTTGCAAATGTGCGTAATGACTGCCCAGTACCCAGAGAATGGCATCAGCCAGCAAATGAGTACTCAGCAGTATCAGCGACCCGAGCGCAACCAGCCCGCCGGCCACCAAGGCGTATCGGCGGACCAGTTGCCTGCCCGAGTCCAGTTGCATCCGGGCAAAGCGGGGCGTCACCAAGGTCATAAATAGCATGCTGATGACACTGAAGAGCACGTCAATACGGCCAAGGGCGCCAATTTCGGCGACGGCCGTTGTGGTGCCAAAAATGGCCAGCATGAAGATCGTCACCTGCCCGGCCACGCAGTTGTAGAGCGACAGGGGCAAGATGCGCCGCACCATCGTCAGGATGGCCCGCCGTGCTTCCGGGTCAGCGGGCTGCTGCCAGTCGGCATAGCCGACCGAAATGCGCCGCAGGTTACGGTTGCTCCAGAGTTGGGGCAAGCCCGCCGCCAGAATGGCCACAAAGGCGTAGGGAAAAGCGAAAAGCGCCAGCAGTAGCGAAAGCCGGCCCACGCTCACCCCCACCTGATTTTTTTGCAGCGGCACAATATCTTGCCACAGCCGGGAGGCAATCTGTAGCAGCGAATTGGTCAGGCCCAGGGCAAAGGCGGGCAAAATGGCCCCTATCAAAAGTGCTACCTCTGTCCAAGAGGCGCCGTTCTCTCGCAGCAGATAGCCCAAAAAAGGGAGCGCCAGTAGCCCACTGCCCAGGGCAAAACGCGCCCGCAGTTGCAGCCCCGTGGCCAGCACACGCCCGAGTTGCGTACGGTCGCGCCAGACCTTGCCGCCCTCGGTCATTACCCCGGCCGATATGCCCCCGTCGGCCAAGATGGTCATCGTCCCGAGGATGGTGTTGGCCAGCACGTACAAGGCGTACTGTTGGGGAGTCAGCATCCGGATAATCAGAATGCCGCCGACAAAGCCAAGGCCCTGGATAAGCAACTGCGTGGAGCCGGTGAAGAGAATGCGGCGAATCCAACCCGCGATGCCCCAACGATCAAATACCAGGGAGGCGTGTTGTACCAGCGTCTTCATGAGAAAAGCGTTTGTGCGCGTGCGGCAAGGTGCGGGGCAGCATCAGGCACTGGCCGACAAAGGTACGGGTTGGTCGGGGTTTAGCGTCAAGGCCTTGAAATCGAGCGTTTTTTCGAACTGGCTCAGTACCTGATCGGCACTCAAGTACGTTTGGGTGTATTGCAAAGCCTTTTGCGCCATCGTGTCAAGGTGAGGCTGTCGTAAAAAATCCCTCAGGCACGCGACCAGTGCTGGTTCTTGTTCGGCTTCCACCCAAAGGCCAAAACCGTGGTCTTGGACGAGGCGGGCCAGATCGGACCCACTTTCGGCCGCGATTAGCGGTACGCCCCCGCAGGCCAGAATGCCTCCTAACTTAGAGGGCATCACCAAATCGCTGGCTCCGCGGCTCTGGAGCACGATGTGCAGGTCGGCCATGTTGAGCAAGTCAGGCAGTTCTGCTTTGGGCACCAGGGGCGCAAATCGTACTCGTTCGAGGGCGAGTTGCGCACACAACTGCGCCAGCCGGGGCTTGGCCGCACCATCTCCTACGATCAGAAAGTGCAGGGCTGGCAAATGTCGCAACTGGTGGGCGGCCTTCAGTAGCATGTCCAAACCTTGCTTTTCGCCCAAATTGCCGCTGTATAACACTACCTTGTGCTCCGGTGCGTAGCCGTAGGCTTGCTTGAGCAGCACACGCGCCGGGGGCTGATAAGGCTTCAGCAATTCCGTATCTACCCAATTGGGCAATACGGCCAATTTGTGCGCAGGCAACCCTTTCAGCAAAATGCGGCGGGCCATGCCTTCGCTGATCGTGATCACGCGCTGTGCCCGCTTGAGGAATAGACGCTCGCAGCCCTCGAGGATTTTCAGCAGCCAGGGGTTGCGAATCAGCCCTAACTTACGGGCGGCGTCCACCTGGAGATCCTGCACGTGAAACATGTAAGGGGTTCGGGTAAGCCAGCCGTACAACAGTGGAATGAAGCCCGATACCAGCGGTGGGTAGATGCAAAGTACCGTATCGAAGCGCCGTCGTGCCATCAGCAGCCAGGGCACGAGCGAACTGAACATAAAGGACAGGTCGTGTAACAGACGACGTGCGCCCGTCACGCGCTGGGGTACGTAGATGGGTACCCGGTGGACCGTCACGCCGTTGATAATTTCGCGATGCCAGCCCCGTTGCCGGTAAGCCTTATGTACTTTCCATTCGGGATAATAAGGCATGGCCGTGATGACCTCTACCTGGTGCCCGCGCTTGGCAAGCCATTCGGCTAATTCGGTCGTATATTTTCCAATGCCGGTCAGTTCCGGGTGATAATTGATTCCGTAAATAAGCAGTCTCATGCGGAAAGAGAGGAAGCGAGAACTTGAAGCGGCAGCAGTTCTACTTAAAACAGATAATTTTATACTTGCAAATATAAATAGGAAAAATCTTTTTCCTCAAAAAGTTTTATTTTTAATTTGAAAACAGCGTTTATCTTTTTTAATCAACTGTTTTTATCAAATTTTTAGAAAAAGAACATTAAAGGCCATTGAAAAAAGAAATTTGTCAATACTTATCCCTCAAGAGGCGCTAGTCAGTGCTTGTGCACGGTCTGTAATGGTTATAGTCAGATGTATTATTTGGGGAACAATTGTACTATGGCTGCTGCAAACAAAATCCGCACACTTTGCGGCCAAGGGTGTCAAGCTCGGCCCGGCCAATCGGCCGGATTTCCCGACTGCAAGCCTTCAGCCCCCTGCAGTTTGCGTGCAAATGATAGCGGAGCGCGCTCGGGCCGGTGCATAGCCACGCCGCCGTGTCGCTCGCGACGAGCGTAGGTACGAGGAGCGCATGCGGCAGTGCATCCTGGTGCAGTGCATCCGCCTGCGGGGCGGTGGGCGGAATCAGGTAAAAAAATAATGTCAGGTATAGTATCATAATTTTGCGATAAGAGGATGCAATGTATCATTAATTGTGTCTTTTTAAGAAATTTAACAACTGATCGCTATCCAAACCCAAACCCACGTCCCGGCGTTAGCTGCCCATCTATGATTCTGATCCAGCACACCATCATCAGCGACGACATCGCCGAGCAGTTTTTTGTCTGCCAACTTGAAAAGT
>DAIMZG010000005.1:0-24723 GCA_036734065.1 Catalimonadaceae bacterium | reverse complement strand
AGCTTCCCCCACCTTTTATGACTGATACTGAACGCGCCGAAATGAGATCGCTCATAGCGGCGCAACTACAAAACACCCGCCAGGAGATCGCCGAACTGGAAGAACTCGTGCGGCCCATTGCGCCCGACAACGCCATTGGGCGCATCTCGCGCATGGACGCGATCAATAACCGGGCAATCAACGAAGCGAGCTTGCGGCAAAAGCAAGCCAAGTTGCAGCAGCTAGAGCGCGCCCAAACGCGCGTAAACAAACCCGATTACGGACAATGCACGCAGTGCGGCCAGCCCATCCCGATCGGGCGCTTGCGCCTTATGCCGGCCAGCGTGCGTTGTGTGCGTTGCGCATGAAGGGCTACCTGACGCTCTGGCGCGCTTTTCCCAGCCTGCTTTCGTTTGGCTTGCTGCTCACGTTTTTTTCCAGCTTTGGGCAGACGTTCCTCATTTCGCTCTTCGTACCGGATTTTATCCAGGACTTCGGGCTGAGCAACGCCAAGTTTGGCAGTTTCTACGGACTGGCCACGCTGGGTTCAGCCCTGTTTCTGACCTATTTGGGGCGCCAGATTGACCACGTACCGCTCTATCGCTACGCGGCCGTGGTGGCCCTGGGGCTGGCCGTCGCCCTGGTGGTGACGGCCACCGCCACGCACGTGGCGCAACTGCTGGTGGGCTTGTTTGGCCTGCGCCTGGCCGGACAAGGACTCATGAGCCACACGGCCCACACCACCATGGCCCGCTATTTCGACCGCGACCGAGGCAAAGCCCTGAGCCTGACGGCCATGGGCCATTCGCTGGGCGAAGGCTTGCTGCCGATGCTGATGGCCGTATTGCTCACGCAGGTGGCGTGGCGAACGGCCCTGCTGGGCGCAGCGGTGCTGGTGCTGGCGGTGGTGCAGCCCTACGTCTGGGGCATCATCCGGCAATACCAATTTCCGCCCCTGCCCACGCCCACTTCGGCCGATACGGCCCGCGAGTGGACACCTCGGCAGGTGGTGCGCGACCGGCGCTTCTGGCTGATCTTGCCGCAGTCGTTCGTGCAGCCCTTCCTGATCACGGCCCTGATCTTTTTTCAGTTGCCTTTGGCCGACTCGCGCGGCTGGACGCCCGAGTGGATGGCCATTAGCTTTAGTGCCTTCGCCGCAGTCAGCTTGCTGGGAACCCTGCTGGCTGGCCCGCTGATTGACCGCTTCCGGGCCGTACGGCTGTTTCCTTATTTTGTGCTGCCCTTCGGGGCGGGCGTGGGCGTGTTGCTGGCTTCGTCGCACCCGTGGGCGGCCCCGGTCTATCTGGCACTCGCTGGCCTGGCCAATGGGTTGGGGGGGGCCATCCGATCGGCGGTGCAGGCCGAGCTGTACGGCGTACGCTCGCTGGGCGCCGTCCGCAGCATCTTCACGATGCTGATGGTGGTCAGCACGGCCGTGGGGCCTACGCTGTACGGCAGCCTGCTCGACGTGGGGTGGTCTTTCGACCAATTGCTCTACCTGAGCCTGGGTGTGCTGGCCGCCAGTTTTGGCTACAGCTTTCGGCTCTACCCGGCCTACACGTGGCGGCGGTGGCGGGTGCGCTGGCGGCAATGGACTTAGTCTGTACTTCTAGTCTGTACTTCGGAAAAACCGGGTGGTTAGCCCGATACCGACAAAGTAGCCAGAAGCGTTAATCCCTTTACCAGCCGAAGCATCTACCTGAAAATTGGGGGTGACCAAGTAGGAGCCGCCCCCGTTGAAGCGCAGGTTGAAATCCTCGAGGCCTTCGATGTCGCCGTACGGCTCGACGAACAGGCGCAGGCGTCGGCCAATGCGTAGCCCTACGGAAAGCGTGTAAGACAAATCGCCCGGTGAGTGGTCAGGTTGAGATACCCACCCCACGGTGCTGCCCAACCGCCAGCGGTCGGTGATTGTGTAGGCCCCCGACAAGTACAGTTCGGGCAGCACGGCGACGCCCTCGTCTTGCGGAGAGCCAAGCAAAAAGCCTAGGGCCGCGAGCGAAAACTGATCTTTGCTGTAAATGTCTATCACCGTACCTACCCCAAACCGCGTGACGGCACCGCGTGCAATCTTAAGGTCTAATCCTTCGGCGTTGATGGGCCGCGTAACGCCCCAGGTACCGATGGCGCTGATCTCTACGCCCTCAAAAAGTCCGTAGCGAATTTCAAAGTCGGGATAGACCCACTCCCGCTCGTAATATCCCTCGGGATGTTTGTCTTCGGTAAATTGCAAACCCGCTTCTAATTGGAGGCGTCCCGGATTGAGGGCGCTGGCGGCCCGCGACTGGTCGGGTCGGCCGATGGAAATTTCTTCCACATCCCGACCTTGTGACCAAGCCGCCGTACCCACCAGCCAGGTCCCGATAAAGCAGAAAAGGTAACGGATTTTCGTCATGGTTGACTTGAGAAAAACACTCGGAAAGCATGGCGCACCAAGACGATCGGGGGCATTCCAGAAGGGTGACAAAAAAATTTTCAAGTCATAACCTGTAAATGGCACAACTTGCGTCTTGCTCGTGCAGGGTGTACCACCTAAACCTCCATCCATGATTACTGTATTTGAACACGAAACGTTGCGGGTGGGCGAGCGGGGTTTTACGGCCAAGCACCACGCCGTACTGGCCCGTTGGCAAGTTGCACAGTCGGTACCCTATTTTTCGCTCCGGCCCGACGCGGTGGTGTGGTCGCATTATGTGGGCAGTATGCGCATTGGTGCGCTCACCGTCGAAGTGCTGCCCAAGATCGGGCGTGGCTATCCGGCCGCTGCGTGGCGCGCAGTGCTCCGCACCATGCTGGACGATGCCCACCATGTGTCTGCTCCCAGCGGCCTGGGGCGCTCTGCTACGCCTGGCGAGTGGCTACCCGACACCTTCTTGGCGTCCTATGCCAACGCCCTCGATCACCTAGCCCGGCGTGGCTGGCAGGCCAACTACCGTCCGTCCGACGAGCACCTGCCCACCCTTCGCGGCGCACTGCGCACCACAGCGCAATTGCGCCAAAACGCCCTGCGACCCACCCGTTTTGCTGTCCGATGCACGCGGCAGGATACCTTTTCGGCGCTGCACGGCCTGTTGCAGCAGGCCCTGACTTGCGGCCGACGCCTGGCCACCAGCCCCGCACTGGCCGTACGCCTGGCCCAAACAAGTCGCCTGGTGCCTCAGGGGCCGCCCGTGGCCGATCCGCTGGGCTGGCTTGATCGCCTGACCTACGACCCCCAGACCCTCCCCTACCGACCCGCCCTGCAATTGGCCCGCCTCTTGCTCATGGCGGCCGTGCCTGTAGGCCCCGTGGGCCTGCCCGTGGTGGCCTGGTTGTTCGACGTGCGGCGCCTCTTCGAGCAGTACGTCTATCGCCAGTTGGCCGACAATTGTCCGGCCGGAGGGCAATTGCGGTGGCAGCGCAGCCATCCGTTCTGGGGGGCGCACCCCTTGCGTCCCGACCTGGTGCTGCGGCGGGGCGCTCACACCTGCGTGGTGGACGTAAAATGGCAGCAGCCCATCCCCACCGCCGCCGATCTGCGGCAAGTGTACGTGTATAGCCGCTATGCGGGTGCCCGGCACGCCGTGCTGCTGTTTCCGGCTGCCGACACCGCCCATGCCGTCACCCGGGACTTTCATCCGGCGGTCGGCGAAACCACGGCCCAATGTACGTGCAGCATTCAGCAGTGGCCGCTGCTCTGCGACGGCAAACCAACCGGACCGCAGGGAGCCAACCTTTGGGAATGCCTACTGCCGCTGGGCTTAGCCAAGCACAACGAAAGCTAACAACCCGCCTCGCTGTGCGTTAGTAAGCAGTGGCATGGCAAGGCCATCTAAATAAATGAATTTACAAGTATGCTAAAGTGGATAGACATCATGCGTTTTGCCCGTGAGGGCAGTCCGGCTCCTGACCAAGAAGTAACACGTACGGACGCAGAATGGCGGCAGCGCCTCAACGCGGAAGAGTACCGGGTGCTGCGTGCCCACGGCACCGAGCGCGCCTTCTCGAGCGAGATGTGCTCGCGCTTCGAGCCGGGCACTTACGCCTGCGCTGCTTGCGACAACCTGCTCTTCGACGGACAAAAGAAGTTCGAGTCCGGCACGGGCTGGCCCTCGTTCACGCAGCCCCTCCGCGAGAACGCCATCGCCTACCGCCTCGACACCAGCTACGGCATGGAGCGGATCGAGACCGTCTGCAACAACTGCCAATCGCACCTGGGTCACGTTTTTCCGGACGGCCCGGCTCCCAGCGGCTTGCGTTATTGCATGAACGCCGTGGCTCTGCGCAAGGTAGAAAAGCCCCAGACGGCCTCTTACAGCCGGCAGTAGCTTTAGATATCGCCCAGTTGGGGCCGCAGCAAGATTTCTTCCACAACGGTGCGCTCCGACAGTGCATAGGCACCAAAGACCGCTTCGGCAATGTCTTCGGGCGTCATGAAGCGTGCTTCGGGTAAGTCCACTCCGTCCCAACTGCGGGTGCGCGTGGCGCCGGGCAACACCGACGTCACCCGAATGTGGCTCTCGCGCAGTTCGGCCCGCAGCGCGCGCGCAAGGCCATGAAGCGCGTGCTTGGTGATGGAATAGGCTCCGCCGTTGGGGTAGGCCATCAGGCTGGCAACGGAGTTGATCATGAAAATATGTCCGCGCGGCTGCGCGCGCATGGCGGGCAGCAGGCGTTTGGTGAGATAGTAGGCGCCCATCAGGTTGACTTGCATCATGTGTTCGAGCACCTCGTCGGCCTGCTCGCTGACCATGCCCGGCTCGAAATATCCGGCATTGTGGACGAGCACCTCGGGGGTCGCCCCGAGCGACCCGACAAAGTCGGCAAAGGCCAGCACCTGTTGCTTTTCGCCCATATCGGTGGGCAATAGGTGGAGTTGGGCATCGGAATGAAGATCGGCTACGGTCGCTTGCAGGGCGGTCAGGCCCGCCGCCCGGCGGGCGCAAGTGGCCACGTCGAAGCCAGCAGCGGCAAAGCGCATCACCAGGGCGCGGCCAATTCCTTCGCTGCCACCCGTGATTACGGCTAATTTTTTCATAATTTGTGAGGGTATTTACGCATGAAGTTATGCCCAAAATTTGTTCTAAGCCTACGCAAGAAAGATGAAAGCGATCGGTAGTTACATGATTTTTCTAGGCTCGTTGTTTCGCAACATGGAGGCCTTTGCCGTTTATCCGCGCCGCGTGGTGGACGAGATGATGAACATCGGCGTTGGTTCGCTGACCATCGTGTCTATTGTATCTTTTTTCATTGGGGCCGTCACGTGCGTGCAAACGGCCTACAACCTGGTTAGTCCCCTTATTCCGCTCTACATCATCGGCATGATCGTCCGCGACATGACCGTCCTCGAACTGGCGCCTACCATCACGTGCGTGGTGCTGTCGGGCAAGGTGGGTTCGCACATCGCCGGCGAGCTAGGCACCATGCGCATCACCGAACAAGTGGATGCCCTCGAGGTGATGGGCGTCAACTCGGCTTCGTATCTGGTGCTGCCCAAGATCATCGCGGCCCTGATCATGATTCCGGTGCTGGTGGTGCTGGCGGGCTTTCTGTCGCTGCTGGGTGGCTTTTTGGCCGGTGCGCTCACGGGTGTGCTCACCGAGAACGAATATATCTACGGCATCCGCTACGAGTTCAATGCCTACAACGTCACCTTCGCCATGATCAAGTCGGTGGTGTTTGCTTTCCTGATCTCGTCCATCTCTTCTTTCAAAGGCTACTTCACGCGGGGCGGCGCCCTGGAAGTGGGCCAGGCCAGCACCACGGCCGTTACCAACAGTTGTATCGCCGTGCTTTGTGCCGACTTTGTGCTGGCTCAACTCATTCTCTGACCTCCCACAACGACTTGTGCACCGTTTGCGTCTTTAACCTGACGACGCTGCTATGATCGAAATCGAAAACATCAAAAAGTCTTTTGGCGACAAAACCGTGCTCAAGGGCATTTCGGGTCAGTTCAAAGACGGTATCAACAACCTCATTATTGGGTCGAGCGGCACGGGCAAAAGTGTGCTGCTCAAGTGCATCGTGGGCCTGATGCGCCCCGAAGAAGGGCAGGTGCGCTACGACGGGGTGGACTTTTACGCCTGCGACGCCGACACCCGCAAGGAAATCCGCCAGCAAATCGGCATGCTCTTTCAGGGCAGTGCCCTGTTCGACTCCAAGACCGTGGCCGAGAACGTGCGCTTTCCGCTGGACATGCGCAGCCGTATGCGGGCCGATAAAAAAGACAAGCGCGTGGCCGAAGTGCTCGAACAAGTGGGCCTGGGCCACGCCGCCGACCGCATGCCCTCCGAAATCAGCGGCGGCATGATGAAGCGCGTTGGCATTGCCCGCGCCATCGTCATGAAACCCAAGTACCTCTTCTGCGACGAACCCAACTCGGGCCTCGATCCGCAGACCTCCATCACGATTGACGAGCTCATCGGGCAGGTGACCAGCGAAAACCAGATGACGAGCATCGTCGTCACGCACGACATGAATTCGGTAGTCAACATCGGCGACCACATCATGTTTCTGGCCCAGGGGCACAAACTCTGGGAGGGCAACAACCGTGAGATTCTTTTTGCCGAGAACGAAGAGCTGCAAAACTTTGTCTTCGCCTCCAAAATCATGCGGAGCGTGCGCGATGTGCGCAGCACCGAGGCCAACCAGTAGGAATGCGACGCATCGCCTCTGCCCAGGCCAATGACTTATCGCGCCTGCGCGTACCCCAAATATCAGATCAAGAACGCACCCGGCGGCGGCCGCGACGCGGACGAGCCGTGACGGGCTCTTGGGTGTTTTCGGAGCGCAGCTTGCGCAAAAAAGGCCGAAACTCTTCGATGAACGTCCGCGACCAGAACTTGACCCCGTCTTTGGTGGCCGCCCGCCCAATCAGGTGGGCCGACACAGGCGAGGTGAGCAAGATGAAGAAGATGATCGCCAGGGCTTTGATGGCCACCAGCGTTTCGTTGAAATAGATGGCAATGCTGCCCATGATCAGCCCCAGGCCCATCGAGCCGGCCTTGGTGATGGCCGACATGCGCACGTAAAAGTCGGGAAAACGGACGATCCCCACGGCCGACACGAGCATGAAGGCCGTGCCCGTAATCAGCATGAAGGCGCAAACGATTTCGGTGAGGCTCATGCGCTTATTCGTTACGGCGATCTACGCGCTGAATGATGAAGTATGCAAACGAGATCGAACCCAGAAAGGTGATCAGGGCCAGCAGCAAGGCCACATCAATGAAGGTGCGCTCGGTGAATACCGAAAATACGCCGATGATGCAGATCACCGACGTCGAGACTAGGTCAATGGCCGAGATGCGGTCGGCCAGCGAGGGGCCTTTAATAAAACGATAGAGAATCAGCAAGATCCCCAGACTCAACAGCGTCAGGCAGACCAACAAAACGGTTTCAAAGGCAGTGCTCATCGGGTAATGGCCAAAATTCTTCGTTCAAATCCTTCTTTTATACTCTGCTTGAGGGCTTCGGTTGCCTCGGGCTCGACGTGGATGGCGTGCACGTAGAGGTAGCTGCGGTCTTCGGCCACTTCGAGCGAGAGCGTACCGGGCGTGAGCGAGATCATGTTGGCCAGCAACGTGATCTCCAGGTCGGTGCGGGCATCGAGGGGCAACGCAATCACGCCGGGCTTCATGTACAGGGGGGGCGTGATGACCTCGTAGGCCACGCGCAGGTTGGCCACCACCAGCTCTTTGAGAAAAAACAGCACCAGCGACACCAGGCGGGGCACCCGCTGGAAGTGTTTTTTATTATACAAAAAAGAAAGCAGCCACAGGGCCGCGTAGCAACCCGTCCAGACGCCCAGCGACACGGCCGCATTGCCCCGCATGTCCAGCCCGTATTCGAGCACCAAGTCGGCCAGGACGATGGACAAAACAAAGTGGAAGAGGATGGACTTCATGGTCGGGTGGATTTTTGAGCCGTGAGCGGAGCATCGGCCGGGTTGGTAGTGATCGCTGTTTTTTCCCCCAGCACAGCCTCGACGTAGTCGGCCGGGCGCAGCAATTGGTCGGCGGCACGCTGGGCCAGGGCCACTACCGGCCCCACGTAGAGGCTGACGGCCAGGATCAGTACCGTGAAAATGGCCACGGGCAGCACCAGCCACCGGGCCTGCGAGAGAAAGGCGCGTTGCGAACGCACCAGCGGCCGAATGCCCTCGGCTTCGCGCAGACTTTGTTTCCAGAACACCTCGTTCCAGGTTTTGGTCACGTAGAAAAATGTGAGCACGCTCACGCCCAGGGCCACGGCCACCAGCGCGTATTCTTCGGCGGCCAACGCGGCCTTGACCAGCATAAACTTACCCCAAAAACCCGACAGCGGCGGCACGCCACTCAGCGCAAAGCCCGACACCACAAAGGCCAGGGCCACCGCCGGAAAGTCGCGGTACACGCCCCCCATTTTGGGCAGTTGCAGCGAGCGGTTGAGCCGCCGCACCAGCCCCGTGATCAAAAACAGGTTGGTCTTGACCAGCACATTGTGAATAACAAAAAAGATGGCCCCGGCAATACCCAAAGGGGTGTAGATGGCCAGGCCCATCATGGTGTAGCCAATCTGGCTGACGATGCTGAACGAGAAAATCTTGCTCATGTCGTTTTGCGCCACGGCCCCCAGCACGCCGCTCACCATCGTCAGGATGGCAATCAGCCACAGGGCAGGTTGCAGCACGTCCATCTGCGCCGGGAAAACGAGGGTGAAAAAACGCAGCATCGTATAGACGCCCACCTTGGTGAGCAGCCCGCCGATCATGGCCGTGATGGCTGTGGGGGGCGTGTGGTACGAGGCCGGCAGCCAGAAGTAGAGCGGGAAAAGGGCCGCCTTCACCCCAAAACTGATAAAGAAGAATACGGCCGCTATGACCACCAGCCCCTGGTCGGGCACTTGGGGCAGGCGCACGGCCAGGTTGGCCATGTTGAGCGTTCCCGTAATGCCGTAGAGCACGCCGATACCCGCCAAAAATAGGGCCGAAGACAGAAAGTTGATCGTCACGTACTTGATCGAGCCTTCCATCTGTTCTTTGTCGCCGCCGATGGTCATCAGCACGAACGACGACACGAGCATCACCTCGAACCAGACGTAGAGGTTGAACACATCGCCCGTCAGGAAGGTACCGCACAGCCCAAAGACGAGGAACAGTAGCATCGGGTAGAACCCAAACCGCTTGCGCGTCACGTTGATGTCTTGCAGCGAATACACAAAAATGAGCAGGCCCAGCAGGGACGTCAGCCAAACCATGACGGCGCTGAAAATATCGGCCACGAGCGTGATGCCAAAAGGGGCAGGCCAGTTGCCCGCCTGCAGGGTCAGGATGCGCCCGGGCCAAACCACGGCCAGCAACCCCGTAGCCAGCCCCAGCGTGGTGAGTATGCCCACCAGAAAAACTACTTTCTGCGCCCGGGGCTGTTGCCAGAAGAAAAGGCTCACGACGGCCGTCAGCAGGGGCATCAGCAAGGGCCAGAGCAGTGCAGTGTCGGTCATCGGCTAGTGGTGGATGGTCTGACGCGGGGCGTCAATGAGGTCAATTTCGTCAGTGTTGTTGAGTTCGTCCAGGTCGCCGGTGCCCTTGGCGCGGTGCGTGCGCTTGAGCAACAAGATAACGAAGGCCTGTACGCCAAAGCCAATGACGATGGCCGTCAGGATCAGGGCTTGCGGCAGCGGATCGGCAAATGGTTCGGCGGGGGCCTCGGCACCGCCATTGACAAAGGCCGGCTCGCCCCGCACCAGGTCCGTGAGCGTAAACAAAAACAGGTTGTTGGCATTGGCCAACACCACCATGCCGAGCACGAGCTTGACGAAGCTGCGGTGCAGCATCAGGTACAGCCCGGCGGCGTAGAGCAGCCCCACTAGCGCGATGAAGAACAGTTGCATACTTTTTTTTCTTCAAGATTATTTCAGAGCCGCGAAACCGTCAGGGCAATCTTGAGCACGACGCCGATCACCAGTACGTACACCCCAATATCAAACAGAATGGGCGTGCCGGGCTTGCCAAATATGGGTAAGTACACGTCGCCCCACAGGGCTGTCATGAATGGCTGACCCGTGAGCATAGGCAGCAGGGCGCTCAGCGTAGCCAGTGCCAACCCAACGGCAATCAGCCGCGGCGGGTTGATGCGGTACTGCTGCGCAGTGGTCTCTGGCCCAAACACCATGGCGTGAAACACGAAGATCAGCGAGGCGATCAATCCCCCAATGAAGCCCCCGCCCGGCTCGTTGTGCCCACGAAAAAGCAAGAACAGCGAGAACAGCACGAACAGCGGAATGAGCAACCGGATGGCCGTAGCCGAAATAAGCGTTTTCATAGCAGAACCAACGGGTTTAATCGTTACTCTTTCTGTCTTGCATGGGGCGCAGCCGCACCAGCGACAAAATCCCCAGCGCGGCAATGGCCAACACGGTAATTTCGCCCAGTGTGTCGAGGGCGCGGAAATCTACCAGAATCACATTGACAATGTTGGCTCCTTTGCCCAAGGGCTTGCTGCTCTCGGCATAATAGTCTTTTAGCTCCGAGTGGAGGGCGTAGCCATTAATGAGCAGCAGTATGCCCGCCATGCATCCCCCAAACAACACCGATACCAACATGTATTTAAACTTCAGGTACCGCCGCGAGAAGTTGCTGAAGTTGGGTAGGCGGTGCAGCACCAGCACAAACAGCAGCAGCGTCAGGGTCTCGATCAGAAACTGGGTCATGGCCACGTCGGGCGCGCCAAAGAACAGGAAGAACACGGCCAGTCCGTAGCCCACAATGCCCAAAGATGCCAGGGCCGTCAGCCGCGAAGCGGCCAGCAGCACCATCACCAGCCCCGCCAGGATATTGACGACGATGAGCACTTCGTGGAGTCGGGCGTCGGGCGGCGTTAGGGCGGCCACGAGCAAGTCTTGCGAAAAGGGCCGCACGTACACGGCGTAGGCCATCACCCCCAGAAACGTCGCCACGATGGTGGTAAGGTAGTTGCGCAAATAACCGTTCTGCACGCGGCGCGTGACGGCCACGGCCAGCACCGAGACGCCTTCGAGCAGGCGCAGGTACGCTTTTTCGGGGCCGTAGGCCCCGAGCCGATTGTGCTGCGCCGACCACTCGCGCTGGGCAGCCAAGTAGGCCGACAGCACGCCCCCCATGGCCAGGGTGACCAGGCTCCAGCCCAGCACGGGCGTCAGGCCGTGCCAGAGCGACAAATCCAGCCCGGCGGCGGTGCGATACAGGTCCTGATAGGTGCGCTCCAGCAAGGGCTGCGCCCACGCCTGGCCCAGCACCCCCAGCAGCAGCCCGCCTACGGCCAGCACCAGCGGCCCGGTCAGCAGTGGCCACGGCGCCTCGTGCGCTGCCAGGGCGGCAGGCGAGCTTGTGCCAAAAAACACGCCGTACGAAAGCTGCACGGCCAGGGCCACGTAGAGGGCGCTGGTCAGAAACACGGCCGCAAAGATGGCCCAGCCCACTGGCCCCAGGTGCAGCAGGGCCTCGTACACCAGTTCTTTGCCGATGAAGCCCAGCAGCAACGGAAAGCCGGCCATCGAAAGGCAAGCCAGCACGGCCGCCGCCGCCGTGGCGGGCATCTGTCGTCGCAGCCCGGCCAGTTTGTCCACATTTTTGGTGCCTGCCTCGTGGTCCACGTTGCCTGCCACCATAAAAAGGGCCGCTTTGTAGAAGGCGTGGGCTAGCAAAAACACCAGCGCTCCGCGCAAGGCCGCTTCGTTGTCCACTCCCAGCAGCAACACCAGCAATCCCAAAGCACTGACCGTCACGTAGGCCAGCATCTTTTTCATGTCGGCGTGCTGAATGGCGATGATCGCCCCGGTGAGCATCGTGAGCGTGCCCACCGGCACGAGCAGGTACTGCCACGCCGCCGTGCCGCCCAGCGCGGGCTGCAACCGCGCCAGCAAGAACACCCCCGCCTTGACCATCGTGGCCGAGTGCAGGTAGGCACTCACGGGCGTAGGCGCGGCCATGGCGTTGGGCAGCCAGAAGTGAAAGGGAAACTGCGCCGACTTGGTGAAGCACCCCAGGGCCACCAGCCCCAGGGCGGCGGCGTAGTGCGGATGACGGCGGATGGCCTCGCCTTGCGCCAACACGTCGGCGTAGGCATAGCTGCCGCTCATTTGCCCCAGCAATACCACGCCCGCCAGCAGCGCCAGCCCGCCCGACACGGTCACCAGCAGGGCTTGCAGGGCCGCAGCCCGCGAGGCCCGGTCGGCGTGGTTGAACCCGATCAGCAAGTAAGACGACAGGCTGGTCATTTCCCAAAACACGAACGTCAGCACCAGGTGCCCCGACAGCACCAGGCCGAGCATGGCCGTCATGAACAGCAGCAAATAGAGGTAGAAGCGACCGAGTTGGGCGTGGCCCCGCAGGTAGTCGCCGGCATAGAGGACGATCAGCACACCAAAACCACTGATGAGCAACGCGAAGAAAAGGCTGTAGCCGTCGAGGTAGAACGTCAGGCTGACGTCGAGGGTAGGTACCCACGGATAGTCGAAAATCTGGGGTTCGGCACGGGCCAGCAGGGGCTGCACCCACGTGGCCAAGTAAACAAACATTCCCAGCGGCACCAAGGCCAACCATTTGCCCGTTGCGGCTCCGGCCACCCGGTGCAGCAGCGGCGCAGCCAGGGCGGCGAGCAATCCGAAGATGATGAGTAGTAGCATACGACTCCGTAGCTATCGAAAATGGTACAAAATGGTTGCTCGGCAATCGGCCGAGGCAGGCCAAACGCATCCGCCACCCTTGACTTAGGGGGCTAAAGGGCCGCGTCGCGTCGCAGCATTGGCCTGACCTTCAGTAGCTTGTGTAGCGCGACAGCCTTTGCCTACCTTCTTGACTGACTCCATGTAAGAAATCAATTATACTTTTTTAGCAAAATATTTTACTTTTTTTTTCAGGAAAAGCCTAATTTTAGCCAATCTTCAGGGTACCGAGCCTACTTCTACACGAGCACCGACTGTTCGGACTGACGGTGTGGCCAATGGTTTTGGCCCGCAAAGTACTTATACAATTTCTGGACATGGGGATTTTGCTCGATTTTTTTGAGAAACTGTTTTCAACCCGCGACTACCCGCCGCGCTGGCAGTGCGGCAACTGGACGGACTTCGAGGGCTGGCTCTACATCAGCTCGAACGTGCCTATCTGGGCGGCCTATTTTGCCATTCCACTGCTGATCTTCTACTTTGTGCGGCAGCGACGCGAGCTACCTTTTCGCAATGTTTTTTTGCTTTTTATTGTCTTCATCCTGAGCTGCGGCTTTACGCACCTGCTCGACGCCCTCATCTTTTGGGTACCCGTCTACCGCTTGAGTGGGCTGGCTTTGCTCGGCACGGCGGCCGTGTCGTGGGCTACCGTAGTGGGCTTGGGTCGGGCCATTCCCCGGGGGATGGATACCGCAGCCCCGCCGAGCTAGAACGCATCATCCGCGAACAGACGGCTGCCCTGGAACAAACCAACGCGCAGCTACGCCTCCGCGAGGCGCAGTTTCGCGCTTTGGTCGAGCATCACCCCGACGTGATCTGCCAGGTGACGCCCGAACTGAGAATCGAGTTTATCAACCAGGCCGTTCAGACGTTTGCGGCGGCCAGTCCCGACCAGTACGTCGGCAAATACTACAGTGATCTGAAACTCCCGGCCCAGGTGCTGGATCGCTACGCCGACTACGTCCGGCAGGCCCTCGCCACGCAGGTGCCTCATCACTTCGAATGGCAAATGCCCGAACCTGAGCGGTCTTTTGCCGTCACGCTGGTACCTTTTCAGCAAGCTGCGCAACCCCGCATAATGGCCATTACGCGCGACGTATCCGTTCAGCAGCGGACGCTCGCACAATTGCGGGAAACCATAGCGCATTTGCAGACCCTTTCGGGCCAATTAGCCGATCAAAACAAGCAATTAGAAAACTTTGCCAATATTATTTCGCACAACTTGCGTTCTCCCGTGGGCAACCTGAATGC
Source organism: Catalimonadaceae bacterium (assembly GCA_036734065.1). Lineage (GTDB taxonomy): Bacteria > Bacteroidota > Bacteroidia > Cytophagales > Flexibacteraceae > DAIMZG01. The sequence continues at coordinate 10,836 of DAIMZG010000005.1, read as the reverse complement.
TTTGATTACTCTTTACGCGCAGGAAGAAACGCCCGCAGGGCAAGCCTTTATCATTGAAAAGTTTCAGGAGGTGGCCAAAGTGCTGCACCAAACCGTTACGGACCTGAGCGAGGTGATCCGCATTCGTCGCGATATCAGCAAGCGACGGGTCAATCTGGACCTTGCCACCGAACTAGAGCGGGTGATCACTGCTTTGCAGGGCGACATTATGCGTACGGGGGCCAAGGTGACCTACGACTTCGGGTTGCTCGATTCGGTGCACTATCCCCGGGCTTATCTGGAAAGTATCTTGCTCAATTTGCTTACGAACGCCCTCAAATACCGCGACCCTGGTCGCCAACCCCAAATCCATTTCTGGACAGACCGTCAGGGCGATACCCTGCGGCTGCATTGCCGCGACAATGGCCTTGGGATTGACCTCAAACGCCACGGGCACAAACTCTTTGGGCTCTACAAGACCTTCCACCGCAACGAAGATGCGCGTGGCGTCGGACTTTTTTTGACTAAAAATCAAGTAGAAAGCCTCGGTGGGCGTATCTTCGTGCGCAGCGAGCCGGGAGTAGGTTCTACTTTCACCATTAACTTAAATACTTCAAGCATCCATGACGAAAATTAACACCCTGTGCGTGATTGATGACGACGACGTGAGCCAGTTTATGGTGCGCAAGGCCGTAGAACACTCGCAGCGCGTTGCGCACCTGATGTTTTTTCATAATGGGGAAGAAGCTTTGCATGCCATCCGCGACCGGCAGCAACAACCTGATCAGTTGCCAGACCTGATTTTTCTCGACATCAACATGCCCGTGATGGACGGGTGGGAGTTTCTCGAGGAATTTGGTCAGTTTAGGGCCGCCATTGGCAAGCGCATCATCATCTATATGATCAGTTCGTCGGTGGACGAGCGCGACGTCAACCGGGCTCGTCACCTGAGCAACGTGTCGGGCTACATCGTCAAGCCCATCACCCGCGACAAGTTTGCGGACATTCTCGACGAGCTGGAGCATACCGGAAGCGGTAGCTTTCATTTTCTAGACTAATTCCCCGACGCCCACGACACCGTGGCGCGCTTTTCCCGGCGCACTTCTTCCAATCCCTGCGCCTGAATAAACCCGCGCGCCAGCGCGTGGCGGGCCGCCTGCTCGCTGTCGGGCATCAGGCGCATCTCGATGCCTATTGCGCGCACTTCCGCTATCAACCGCCGGATGCGCGGTTTTCGCCGCCGCTTGCCCACGTCGCGGATGTAGATGGCCAGCACCCGGTCGGGAAATTCGCGCGTCAGTTGGGTATAAAGTTCGGCATCGCGCTGGCCACTGTCGCCGATCAAGACGAAGGGCAGCGCGTCGAAAGTGTGCAGAATGCGGCGCATCTTGTCGAGCTTGTGCGTGTGTTGGCCCCCGCCCGCCCGCCACAAGTCGCGCAGGCCCCGCTTGCGGTCTTGCAACAGAAAAGGGCCTTTGGGCAGCCCCCAATGGTCGCAAAAGTCCACCAGCAAGTCGTAGAGGTTCCACTCGCTGCTCGACACGTAGAAGATCGGGTTCTGGCAGCGCCCCTCGGGCCCCCGGTGCAAAGCCCGGTAGAAGGCCGCCACGCCCGCAAACGGCAGGCGCGTAAAGGCATTTTTGAACAGCAACAGGCGGATTTTGCGCAGCGCGTCGGTGGCGTGCGAGATCAGGATGGTGTCGTCCACGTCGGAGATCACCCCAAAATGGCACAAATTGGAGGGCGTCAGCACCTCGCCCGTAGCTTCGATGTCGGGCTGGGCCGCCACCACGTCGTGGAGCAACACGCAGCGCAGAGACTGCCAGGTCACCTGCTCGTCGGGTTCGGCCCGAAAATGGGCTTCGAAATAGCCCTCTTCGTCGGTTTCGGTTTCCAATACCTGATGGCCATAGTGCAGGCGTACGCCCATGCCGGGGAGGTAGTCGCTGGCGTAACGCTTGAGCATCGCCAGGGCATTTTGCCAGCGCGTATGCTGAGGTTGGGGGCGGACCAAGCCGGCCGATTCGATCACGTGCCCCTGCACGCAGAAATTCTCCTGATAAGCAAAACTGCGGTACACCACTATTTGGGGCACGTCGAGCCAGCCCAGCCGCTGCTTGGTGGCCAGCTTGAGCCGCCGCAAGGGGCTTTTGACTCGCCGGGCCAGCCACACCACGGGGCGGCGGCCGCGGCGCAATATTTTTCGGGAAGCGGTGGGCAAAGCAAATCGTATGGTTTGTCTCCGATTACGAAGGCACACGCCAGGCGGTTTGTCTGTTTGCGGATTGATCCGTCGCCCGGCGTTGCGTAATTTGTCGGAAAAACGGCCTATGTACCGCACTTTGCTGGTGGACGACGAACCCTTGGCCCGGCGGCGCTTGCGCCGGCTGCTGGCGCCCTACGCTGCCACCTTCGACATCGTAGGCGAAGCGCACGACGGACAGGCGGCCATCGAGCAGGCCGAAACCCTGCGCCCCGCGTTGCTGTTCCTCGACATTCAGATGCCCGGCCGCAATGGCTTCGAGGTGCTGGCGGCCCTCTCCTATCGGCCCGTAGTGATCTTCACGACGGCCCACGACGCCCACGCCCTCCAGGCTTTCGCCACCTACGCCGTGGACTACCTGCTCAAGCCCATCGAACCCGACCGCCTGGCCCAGACGGTCGAAAAGCTCACGCGCTTTGGGGCCGATCCCTTTGCGCAGCGCGTCTCGGAATTGCTGGCCCGGGTGGCGCCCCCTCCGGTTCCACCTCTGACGGCCCTGCCCGTGCGCCGGGGCGACCGCATCCGGCTGGTCAACCTCGACGAGATCAGCCACCTGCTGGCCGACGACAAATACGTGACGCTGTGCACCGCCGACGGGCAACGCCACCTGCTCGACCAGAGCCTCACCAGCCTCGAAGCCCGCTTGCCCCCTGCCTTTATCCGCATCAGCCGCTCGGCCATTGTGCACCGCACCTACATCGGCGAGCTCGAAAAACACTTTAACGGCCGCTACGTCCTGCACCTGCGCGACCAGCCGCGCACGGCCCTTACGTCGGGCAGCACCTACGCCGATCGGCTGCGGCCACTGCTGTCGCTCTGAAGCTCCGGCAGTCCGCACGGCAGCCCGCTGGTCATTTCTAGCGAATAGTTTTTCTTTCGAAATACTTTATTTGGATGCTCATTCTCCGCTAACCTTTTCCGCCTATGATCACCAGAACGTTCACCTTGCTTTTGTGCATAACACTAGCGACATTTTCGTACGGGCAGCAAATGTCGCAGCCCGGCTTGGCCAAAGACGCGGGCGCAGACCTGATTGACCGCGCCCTATTTTTTGGAGATCCGGAAATTTCGGGCGGACAGATCTCGCCCGACGGGCAGATGATCAGTTTTTTGAAGGTCTATCGCGGCAAGCGCAACATCTGGGTTAAAAAATTCGACGAACCCTTCGCCCAGGCCCGCCCCCTGACGGCCGATACCCTGCGCCCCATCAGCGGCTATTTCTGGACCGACGACAGCCGCTTCGTGCTTTTTGTGCAAGACAAAGGCGGCGACGAGAACTACCACGTCTATGCCGTCAATCCGCGCGAGGCTGCCCAAAAGGCCACGGGCGTGCCGCCCGCCCGCAACCTGACCAACCGCGACGGCGTCCGGGCTTTGATCTACCACGTCTCGGAAAAAAATCCCGACCTGATGTGGGTGGGCCTCAACGACCGCGACGCCTCCTGGCACGACCTCTACCGCCTCCGGATTTCGACGGGCGAGCTGACGCTCATCAAGGAAAACCGCGAGCGCCTGACGGGCTTTGAGTTCGACTGGGACGACAAACTGCGCCTGGCCACCCGCTCGGCCCCCAACGGCAGCACCGAGATTTTGCGCGTGGACGGCGACGAGACCACCAAAATCTACGAATGTACCCTGTTCGAGACCTGCTACCCGCGCGCCTTCGACAAGCGCAACGCGCGCGTCTATCTGATTTCCAACAAAGGCGACGACCAAGACCTGACCCAGCTCTATTTGCTCGATCCCCAGACGGGTCGGACAGAACTCGTCGAAGGCGACCCCAAGAAAAAGGTGGACCTGGGCGGCGTTTCGATTTCGAGCAAAACGCGCGAAATTCGCTACACGACCTACACCGACGAGAAAACCCGCCGCTACTTCCGCGACAAAGGATTTGAAAAAGAATTTCGGCGCCTCGAGCAGCAATTTCCCGACAAGGAGCTCTCGCTCGTATCGGGCACCAAAGACGAGCAGAAGTGGCTGGTGTCCGTCTCGAACGACGACGACCCGGGCACGGTCTATTTCTACGACTTCAAGGCGCGCCAGCCCATCGAGCAGTACACCCCGCGCCCGGCCCTGAAAAAAGAAAAGCTGGCCAAGATGAAGCCCATCACCTACCCTTCGTCGGACGGGCTGGAGATTCCGGCCTATTTGGTGCTGCCCGCAAGCGGGGCGCGCGAGCAGCTACCCCTCATCGTGATGCCCCACGGTGGCCCGTGGGCCCGCGACTACTTTGGCTTCAACGGCTACGCCCAGTTTCTGGCTAACCGGGGCTACGCCGTGCTGCTGCCCAACTTCCGCGGCTCGACGGGCTACGGCAAGGCGTTTCTCAATGCGGGCAACAAGCAGTGGGGCGACCTGATGCAGGACGACATCACCTGGGGCGTCAAGCACCTGGTCAAAGAAGGCATTGCTGATCCGCAGCGGGTGGGCATCATGGGTGGCTCGTACGGCGGCTACGCCACGCTGGCCGGGCTGGCCTTCACGCCTGACGTGTACGCGGCCGGCGTGTCCATCGTGGGGCCCTCCAACCTGATCACGCTGCTCAACTCCATTCCACCCTACTGGGAAGCGGGGCGCAAGACTTTCACCGAGCGGATGGGCGACCCCGACACGCCCGAAGGCAAAGCCCAACTCGAACGCCAGTCACCCCTCAACGCCGCCGACAAGATCAAGGCGCCGCTGCTGGTGGTGCAAGGCGCCAACGATCCGCGCGTCAAGCAGGCCGAGTCGGAGCAAATAGTGGTGGCCATGCGCGATCTCAACCGCAACGTAGCCTACATCAACGCGCCCGACGAGGGCCACGGCTTCGCCGATCCGGTCAACAACATGGCCATGCTGGCCTACGCCGAGCAGTTTCTGGCCCAGCACCTGCAAGGGCAGTACCAGGCCAGTATGCCTGCCGAGGTAGAAGCCCGGATGCTCAAAATCCTGGTGGATGTGGACAAGGTTGAACTGTCGGCGGCCCCCGCCGAACCCGTCCGCAAACTGCCCGCACCCACCGGCGACCTGAAGGCCGGAAAAACGCCCTACCAGGTCACGGTCAAGGTGAGCGGCCAGCAAATGAAGATGAAGATGCAACGCGAAGTCAGGGCCGACGGCCAGCAGTGGGTGGTCACTGACCAAACCGAGTCGGCCATGGGCCAGGCCACCGACGTCGGGGTCTGGACCAAGGGGCAGTTGCAGCCCCTCAGCCGAGAGATGACGCAAGGCCCCACGCAAATGCGCGTGCAGTACGACGCCAGCCGCCTCCACGGACAGATGCAGATGGGCGGACAGGCACGCCCCTTCGACGTAGCCAAAACGGGCGACGTGCTCAGCGACGGCCCGGGGGTGGACATGGTCATTGCCCGGATGCCCCTCAGCCCCGACTTCGATACCCACGTGCAGGTATTTGACCTGCTCTCGCAACAAATTCAGACCCGCCGCTTGCGCGTAACGGGCACCGAAGAAGTATCCGTGCCGGCGGGAAAGTTCAACGCCTATCGCGTGCAGTTCGATGCCACCGACGGCGGCACCAAGACTACACTCTGGATTGACACCCAAGACCGCCGGACGGTCAAGATGGAGTCCACCCTGCCCCAGATGGGCGGCGCCGTGATGACCTCGGAACTAGAAAAATAGGCTCGCCGCCCTGCGCAAAGCCGAAGCCCCGCACCCAAATCGCCTGGCTTCGGCTTTTTGGCGCCCGGACGGGATCAGAACGGCTGCCCGTGCGTGCCTTTGATCACCCGACGCAGCAGGCCCGGCGTACGGTCGAGCAGCCCAAGGGCCAGGTCAGTGGCCCGCTCGCTGACCAGCAGCCGTTGCAGCCACGCCGACAGCCGGATGCGCTGCCGAAACTGGGCGTTCCACTGCCGGGTGTAGGCGGCTTCGAGGTCGGCGCGGCCAACGCGGCCGCGCACCAGGCCTTCGATGCCGGGGGCCAGCAACGCACTGGCCCGCATGGCCATGCTCATGCCATTGCCACTGAGAGGGGCCACAAAGCCTGCCGCGTCGCCCAGCCGCAGTACGTGGTCGGCCACGGGGGCGCGGGGCCCAATCTGCACCTGCGACACGGTCACGGGCGCGTCGAACAAAAACTCGGAGTCCCGAAAATAGCCCTTCAGAAAAGGGTTGCGCATCAGCACTTCAGTTTCGAGCGCCTCGATGCTGCCCGCGCGGCGCAGGCTGGCCGCATCGGTCAGGTAACAACAGCACACCTTGCCATCTTCTATTTGCGAGAGGCCGCAGTAGCCCCCCCGGAAGTTGTGCAGTTCGATGACGTCGGCGGGCAATTCGTTGCGCAGGTGGTACTTGACGCCCACGTAGTTGCGGGCGGGCAGGTCGGCCCGGGGGTTGCGGGTTCGGTCGAAGGCCGCCCGCTTGCCAAAAGCTCCGGCCACCACGCGGGCTCGTACGGTTTGCCCGGGCATGGTCAGGGTGAACGTATCGGCTTCGTAGGTCACCTCCGTGACGGTGCAGCGCTCGTGGAGTGCGCCGCCCAACGCCCGAAAGCGCTGCGCCAGCAGGTGGTCGAGCGTGTAGCGGCTGATGCCGAAGGCACCCAGCGTAAGGGGCTGCGCAAGCACCCGCCCCCGTGGCGACGACACCCGCAACCGCCGGATGCGGGGCAGGTGCAAGTCGGCCAGTGGCAAGCCCAGCCGTAGCAGAAAGTCCCAGGACTCAAGCGAGATGTATTCGCCGCAGACGCGGTGAAAAGGATAGGTTTTCTTTTCGAAGATGGCCGTCGCCACGCCCGCTTGCTGAAGCTGCACGCCCAAGGTCAGCCCGGCCAGCCCACCGCCGACGATGGCCACTTCGTAGTCCGTGTTCATGTGGATGCCTACGCAAAGGCAGGCTGCTCAGATGCGTACCGTTTCGGCGCGGCCCAGAAAGCGGGGCTGGGCGTGCAGTACGTGTACGTCGAGCACGGCCTTGCAGCGGGCCAGCCATTCACGCACTTTTTGGCGGGGGGCTTTTTTGGGAGGCGAGTCGGCCGCGAAGGCAATGGCCTGCAAGCCGTGGTTGCGGGCCAGGTAGAGTGCCCGGGCGGCGTGGTCGCGCTGCGTGATGATCGTCGCGCGGTTTTGCCCGAAGATTTCCTTGCAACGCACCACCGAGTCGAGGGTGCGCAGCCCGGCGTAGTCGAGCGTGATGGCCGAGGTGGGCACGCCCAACGTCACCAAGGCCCGGCGCATATCGGCTGGCTCGTTGTAATAGACAGTGCGGTTGTCGCCGCTCAGGATCAGGTGCTTGACCTTGCCTTGGTGATAGAGCGCAGCGGCAGCTCGTATGCGTTGCTTGAAGTAAGGATTCTCGTGGCCGTTGCGCAGCTTGCGACTCGTGCCCAGCACCAGTCCAACCTCGTTCTCCGGAACATAATAGACCGACGCGTAGGTCTGCGTACGGGCTGTCAGGGCAATCCAGGTATTGCTCACAAGGCAAAACATGCCAATGGCTGCCCCCAGCAAAACCAGCCCGTAGGCCAGGCGTCGGCCACCACGCAAGAAAGCGTAGGTCAGTTGATGAGAAACAGCAAAAGGATTACCCGACATAGGAATTAACGGTGTGCTTTCATGTATAAAAAACCGTAAATATGAAACGCATGGGCGTCGGGCCGTGAGGTTGCGGCCACGCAAGGTAGCCATTGGCTGGGCAAGGGCAAAAGATTTGCTGTCTTGCAGCAAAATTTTTTCATGTAATTTTTACGTAGAAAATATCCTACCAGGCCGTCGGTTCGCTCATTCGTCGGGAGGCGGGCGACGGGGCAAAGAGCCACCCCGGCGCGACCGCACCTGCCGGAGCACCTCCTTCGAAAAGGCCCGTTCGGCAGCATGGAGCTGGCGCACCTGCCGCGCCGTGAGCACCTCCAGAAAACGCTCGGTGTATGCACGGCTGAGGGCTACTTCTTGCGTGCGCAATTCGTGCCAGCGCTGCAATTGTCTTTCGGCCTCCGCTTCGGTTAGCTCGTCGGTCACCGGGCGGTCGAGCGTACGCAGTTGCCGCAAAATAGCGCGGCGCTGGCTGGCAAACGCGTCGTAGAGCGGCCAAAACTGCTGCGCTTGTGCGGGCGAGAGTTCCAACTGCTCAGTCAGGTAGGCGATGCGGGCCTGCGCAAGCTGCGCGCGGGCTTCTTTGCCGGGGGTCGCTGGCTGGGCCAGGGCTAGGTGCGCCCAGCTCCACAGCCACATGCACCCCAGACAACTACAGCGTATCCAGTTCATGCGCTCCAGACCAAGTATCAGAGAATGGGTAAAGCATTATGACCCCTTCGGCCGCTGCTGGCTGTTCGTCTGGCCAGTAGAACCACTCGGCGTCGGAAAAGGGGGCTTCTTCCAGCAAAAATTGCGTCAGGACTTCGGTATCTATCGCGGCCAGTTGGTGCTGAGCCGATACGGCAGCCGAGGGCGACAGGTGTGCCCACCAGGCAATGCCTACCCACAACGCCACGGCGGCGGCCGCCCCGCTCAGCCATCGCGCCAGGCGCACTGTCCGGTTCACCCGAGCCAAAAACGCCCGCCGCGCCAGCACCCGATCGGGCAACTGCTCGAAATAGCCCGCGGGAACGGGAAAATGCGCATTCACACGGCGCACTTGCGAACGGGGAGGCAAACCAGGTGACATGTGTAGATAATTTCAGATGCGTCAAGTTACCTATTCTATTTAGACGCGCTAAATCGCGTCGCTACGTCGTCGGTTCTAAGAGAGTAGGCGGGTGCCAAGGTTTAATCGCGCCGCAGGTCGGCTTCGATTTTCCGGACGGCGTGGTGATACGAGGCCTTGAGGGCCCCCACCGAGGTGCCCAGCACCGCCGAGATCGTCTGGTAGGGCAGCTCGTCGTAGTAGCGCAGGTGAAACACCAGCCGCTGCTTGTCGGGCAACTGGCGCAGGGCGCGCTGCAGGCGTGCTTCGATGGCCTCGCCATCGAGCGCGGTCTGCCCTACTTCCGGTGCCGGGTCTAGGGACTGATGAAGGGCGTGGCGTCGCTGCTGCTGACGCCGAAAGGCCAGGCACTCGCGGGTGGCGATGCGGTAGATCCAGGTGAAAAGCTGCGCCTCGCCCCGAAAACCGTCGAGGTGCTGCCAGACCTTGAGAAAAATGTTCTGCGTCAGGTCATCGGCGTCGGCGTGGTCTTCGACCAGGGGCCGGACCAGCCAGTACACCCGCTGCTGGTAGCGCTGCATGAGCGTCCGGAAAACCGCTTCGCGCTGGTCGGGCACCCGCCAGCGGGCCAACAGTTCTGCATCGCTCGGCTCGGGTAGGCTCACGTCGGGTAGAGGTCAGGTGGGGCGCAAGGTTTAACGAAGCACCCGAAAACCTTGCCGACGGCGCATTTTGCGGCGCACATCGTGCGTGCGTCTCTTTTTCGTACCTTTATGGCCCCATCTGACCCTTAAAACCGGAGTTTCTATGCGCACTTTTCGTATTGTGTTTGCCGTCGTCGTAGTGCTGGCGGTAGCTTTTTTGGCCTTTGTGGTTTTTGGCAACTACAGCACGGGCAGCCGGGCCGGCACGGTGGCCAAGTTCAGCAAAAAAGGCATCGCCATCAAAACCCTGGAGGGACAGCTCAACGTGGGTGCTTTTACGAACGGCGAAAGTGGCTACGCCCCCGAGATATGGAACTTTACGGTGCGCAGCGGCGAAAAAGAGGTGATCGCCCGCCTGGAGCAGGCCCTGCTCGAAGGCAATCGCGTCAAACTTCATTACCGCGAGAAGTTCGTCAAATTTCCTTTTCTGGGCGACACGCCCTACTTCGTGTACGAGGTAGAATCGCTGCCCAACGCACAGCGGTGAGGTGCCCTAAGGGCATTGCACCGACATTGGTGGGTTGTCCCAAAAAAACCCTTGCTAATTCGGGAACAGGCTCCTATTTCCTGAATGCTTCCGGCGCGTAGCTTCCTAGGGCGTCTTCTTGCCGCGCGGCGAGGTGCCGTTGGGGCTGTTGCGCTGTTCTTGCTGGGCGGCCTTCATGGCTTCTTCAATGCGCGTCTGAAACTTCGACTTCTTTTTGGTCTTATTCTTCTCCCGGTTCTGGACGAGGCGTGCCCTGATTTTTTCTTCGTCCACAAAGCGGCGGATGATCAGTTGCTGGCTCACCGTAACGATGTTCGAGACGAAGTAGTAGAAGCTCAGCCCCGCCGGGTAGGAGTTGAGCACAAACAAGAAGATGACGGGCATCAGGTACGTGATGGCTTTCATGGGCCCCTGCACGGTGGTCGTCATCTGGTTGTTGTAGTAGGTATAGGCCAGTTGCGAGAGGGTCATCAACAACGTGAAGAGGCTCACGTGCGCGCCGTAGCCGGGAATGCGGAAAGGCAGGTTGAAAATTGAGTCGTAGGTCGAAAGGTCGTCGGCCCAGAGGAAGCCTTGCTGCCGCAGCTCTACCGAGTTGGGGAAAAAGTAGAACATGGCCAGCAAAATGGGCATTTGCAGCACCAGCGGCACGCAGCCGCTGAGCGGATTGACCCCCACCTGTTGGTAGAGTTTCATCTGCTCTTGTTGCTGCTTCTGCATATCGTCGGGGTGCTGCTCGCGGATGGTATCCAACTCGGGCTTGAGCACCCGCATCTTGGCCATCGAAATGTAGGAGCGGTACGACAGGGGAAAGAGCAACA